>JAIEQT010000350.1 GCA_019747455.1 Chitinophagaceae bacterium
AGCATATAATTTTGATCGTATTAAAGATAATTGTCAATGGCTATTGAAGCAATAAAATTTGAGGAATGGTTAAGAACTATGGAGTCCCCTTTTTCGGTGGTGCAGTTTGATAGCCGTATGGATAGGATATTGGCCATGGATTTCACAGAACAAAATAGACTCATAACCGCTGATACGGTAAGCCAAATCGACTTATTCATAAACTACATTAATACCACACTCGATGCAGGGAAAGCGTTGTATGGTATTGGCGGCTATAACGAATTGCGAACGGTGTATAGTAGAAGTGAGGTATTTGATGGCGTAGCCGGAAAAGAGCCTCGGCGGCTCCATTTGGGTATTGATATTTGGGGAGCTGCGGGAACACCTGTTTTGGCTCCCCTGGCAGGTAAAGTGCATAGTTTTGCTTTTAATAAAGCTTACGGCGATTATGGGGCTACGATTATTTTAGAGCATACCATTGAAGGTGGAAGCTTTTATACCTTATACGGACATCTTTCCTTGGATAGTATTACCCCCTTAAAGGTTGGGGATGAAATACGGCAGCAGCAAGAATTCGCTCATTTTGGCATACCAGAAGAGAATGGTTATTGGCCGCCACATTTACATTTTCAATTGATACTGGATATGGAAGGTTATTTTGGTGATTATCCCGGTGTATGTGCTTATTCAGAAAAAGAAAAGTATTTGTCTAATTGTCCTGATCCGGATTTGTTGATCGGGATGATGAAGTTTGCAACATAAAACCCACCCCTTAATGGAAAGTAGGGGTGGGTATAAAATGTCCTATTTCTTCAACAACTTAAATGCGTGGTGCCACTGGTTTTTGGTAAAACCGGGCAAGCACCAAAGTATACATAATGGTTCAATGGCTCTTGCTGCTTCGGCCATACCCATATCAGCAGTTTCCCAGCCAAAAGCGGTAAGAATTGCTGTTACGGTTTCTTTTGCTTCGGTATTATTACCCGCGATAAACATAGTTGGAGTTCCGTCTTTAAATGATGGCTTATACATCAATCCATTTCCTACAGAGCTGAAAGCCTTTACAGGATGGGCTTCCGGTAATAACTGCTGAATTTGTTCTAATAAAGAACTGTTGTAGTCGGTAAAGAAAGACAACACACCATTTACTGGGGGCTTATTATCGTCAATAGGATTAGCAGCATCAATTATTGTTTTGCCTTTGAAGGCATCAACACCAGCGAGCTTGATGATTTCTAAAGTTGCAGCCCCATGTGTGGCCAATACGATGATGTCTCCAAACTTCGCCGTTTCTGCGAAACTACCTGCTTTGGTACCGGAGTTTTCTTCGAGCCATTTGGTAATTTCCGGTTTGTTGGTATCTCTTGTACCAATCATTACTTGGTGTCCTTCTTTATGAAATGAAGCGCCTAATACACGGCCTACAATGCCGGAACCAAGAACGCCAATTTTTAAATTTTTTGAATACATAGTTTATATATTATTGATGATTGAAAGCGCTTACAAATTCGGGTAAGAAATCAGTGAGTTTTGTTGGCGATAGTTCTGTTCTATTCGCATAATAATCTCTTTGCATTTCGCCTGAGCGAATGGCTGCTCCCATGGCAGTATAGCCCTCTGCAAAGGTTGCTGCCAATCCGGCTCCTAGCATTCCTTGTAGTGACTGCTCATCGCTAAAAGGTACCCAAGGAATACCCGGTTTACCAATCGCTTCGCTTAATAAAGCCGCGATTTCCGAAGGATGTTTTTCGTCACCGGCAATATACCGAACTGATTTACCTGTGAAACTTAGCGATAATAATGCATCTAC
>JAIEQT010000313.1 GCA_019747455.1 Chitinophagaceae bacterium
ATCGGCTCTTTGCTTTAGTTTGTCTTTCCATTCCTTTTGCTCCTCCGGACTCATTTGATCATAGCGTTCTTTCATTTTTTTGCGCATTTCTTTTTTCTGTTCGGGAGTTAAACTATCTCTCCGCGCTGTCAGGCGATCCTGGAATTGTTTCTTTTGTTCCGGACTTAAACTATCATATCGGGCTTTAAGCATTCGGTTTCTTCCACCCTGTGCAGATGCTGTGGTTTGCGTGAATGCCATAAATAGCATGGCGATAAAAAGTATTTTTTTCATTTTCCTTGTTTTTAGTAAGACGTTCGATCAATCCAATCGTTTAATCGAGCACATGAATTAAAAATAAATATCTTCTATCAACATGATTTCTTTTACGTTGAAACCCTGCAATTGAATAGCGATAGCGTCGAATTGAACATATTTCCAACGCTGGTGCCTGTACTGGTATGCTACGGCGGCATTTTTGAGGTGTTGCATTTTTTCCTTACTAATGCCCTCTTCTGGGTACCCATACTGTATGTTGGTTCTGGTTTTAACCTCTATAAAATGAAGAATATTTCCTTTCGAAGCAATAATATCTACTTCCCAATGCTTGTGCCGCCAATTTCTTTCGCGAATTGTATACCCTTTTCGAGTCAGAAAATCAGTAGCAATATCTTCCCCTTTTTTACCTGTTTCTAAGTTTTGAGATAACATTTTATTTTTTTGAACAAGATATTCGGAACATATTCGTTATAAACGAGAATAAATACCTGATTTGAATGTTGAAAGAACGGTTTTTTAAGTTAAAGGGAGTGGTACAGCATTATGCCTGGGGTGGTACCACATTTATACCTGCATTGGTTGGTGTTTCTAATGAAGACCAAAAACCCTGTGCAGAATATTGGATGGGGGCACATGTATCGGCGCCTAGTACCTTGCAACTGAATGGCGAAACCATTGGGCTCAATAAGCTTATTGAACAATATCCTCAAGAAGTGCTTACCAATACAGTGTTTGACAGATTTGGTGAATTACCTTATCTCTTCAAAGTGTTAGATGTGCGAGAAATGCTCTCTATTCAAGTACATCCAACCAAAGAAGAAGCAGAAAAAGGCTTCGATAAGGAAAACGAAGCAGGCATTCCGCTTCAGGCTGCTTATAGGAATTATAAAGATCGAAACCATAAACCGGAAGTGATGGTTGCCTTGAGCGAGTTTTGGTTGTTGCATGGATTCAAATCAAAATCGGCATTAGAACAAACTTTAGAGAATATTGCAGAATTCAATGTTTTTATACCCCTGTTTAAAAAGGAAGGTATTCGCTCTTTATATCAATTGGTGATGGAAATGGATCAGGCTGCGGTTAATACTATTCTTTTCTCGCTCGTAAAAAGAGAGATACGTAAAAAGCAAAATGGCGAATTAACTAAACAGGATCCGGGATGGTGGGCTGCCAAAGCATATGAAGAATCGGGAAGAAAAGAACATATGGATCGGGGCATTTTTTCTATCTATTTTTTCAATATTGTTCAAGTACAACCGGGGGAAGCCATTTTTCAAAAGGCAGGTGTACCTCACGCTTATTTGGAAGGCCAAAATATTGAGCTTATGGCCAATAGCGATAATGTGTTAAGAGGAGGATTAACGCCTAAGCATGTAGATGTTCCGGAACTTATGAAGCATACCCTATTTGAGGAAGTAATCCCGGAAATTATGGCCGGTAACCCGGCAAGAGAGGGGGAGAAGATATATCCATGTCCGGTTCCTGATTTTGGTATTAGTAAGATCGAATTGATACCAGGAGGCACATATAGTGCCATTGCCAAC
>JAIEQT010000495.1 GCA_019747455.1 Chitinophagaceae bacterium
GTGATACCACCGGTTTAAGTCTTTTACAAGTAAAAAGCCATATCCAGAACGGGAAACGTAATCTTCGCATTTTGATTGATAAAAAAAGAAAAGAAGCATGAGTGATTGGAAAAACATATTGCCATCTACGGGTTCCATAACCGAGGAACAACTCATGCAATATCTTGCGGGTAATGCTTCTGAAGAGCTTCGCTTTGAAATAGAAAAGCAAATGAGCGAGTCCCCTTTTTTAGATGATGCCGTAGAAGGTTTACAACAATATAAAAATCCTGCAGCAATATCCGCGCTTCAGTTGCAACTTCGGCAGCAATTAAAACAAACACTCAACCCCAAAGCGAAACGGAATAAAAGAAGGATATTTAAAGACCAATACTGGCTTATATACGCCGTTTTTGGGGTATTAATTCTTTGTGTTATTGGGTACTTAATCATTCATTTTTACGGTCGTAAATAATAGGCTGATATAGGGTACTCAGTGATAATTCGAGTTTGTTTCGTAAAGCTATATTTTCGAGCAATAGCACATTATTGTAAGCAGGACTGTAATAATAAAAAGTTCCTGCTTTAGTAGTAGTTACCCATTTTTTATACGGATTAGGCAGCATCGATGCCATACTGGCTATAAAAAAACAAAAATCTTCATTCTCAACCAATTCAGGTAAACTTACCGCCTTTTTTTGGATGATATCCGGCGGTTTAATACCCCAACGCATGAGGGCTGTACTTAGAATTACCTGATCCATAAAATTATGGCTCTCTGTTAAAGCTTGCCGGGCATCTTCAATCAGTTGCGGCTTTAATTTTTCTAATTCGGGAATCGGCTTTAACCACATTAGCCTCGAAATATGATACAAGATATTGGGCACAGTAGCATAATGGGGCGAAACATAGTTTGCGGCAGTAATATGCTTTCGGCTCGCGATAATATCAGTAACCAGATCCAGACTTGCTGAATCGGCAGCGGTCCATTTTAAATTATAATACTGTACGAAGTATAAAATATTTGATAGTACACATAGATCAAAATCAACTGGCATTTTCACACCAAACCAAGTTGAATAAGCCCCTATTTTTTTGTATTCAGGAAATGTATTATTAATTTTTTTTTGCTCGTTGTTAGTATATCTCTGCATTAGCTGATGCACGAATTTAGCTACCGAATCCGATTTTTGTTGAGCCATTAATAGGATCACGGTATCATCCATATCATCGGGGAGCGACTGTTGCTTGTTAAACCAATTTAACCAACCACCATTAGTAAAAATTTTAGGTGTATCAGTTGGCCAGAAATTGTAGGTATCTCTACCTTTTCTGTTTTTAAACTTCTCGAATGATGGCACTGCTCCAACAATAATTTTTTCTACTAGTTTTTGTTGGGCAAGTGATAGATCTTCTTTGATATTGTGCAAAGTAAATATCGTTAATCCTGTAAAAAAAGGATTTATATCTGCTTTATATCTACGCTTATTTAAGGCATACATCCGGTAAGAAGGAATAGATCCAATGGGAAATATACTAGGCTCTTTAGTTTGTAGTTGCGCAATACGATTAAGTAATTGCGTAATAGAAAGGCTATCATTCGCATAACCTTTAAATAGAATAAAAAACAGTAAAACAGAAATAGAAGGTTTCATCAAAAAAGATAGCTTTAAAATTAGGTAAACAAATAACACAATCTCACAACAGCCGGGTTATTTGTAGAAGTATCATCCATATATGAAAAGAGATCCCGCGTTCCGCGGGATCTCTTTTGTGGAGCCGACCGGACTCGAACCGGTGTCCAAACTACGTTGCCATTAGCTTTCTACATGCTT
>JAIEQT010000391.1 GCA_019747455.1 Chitinophagaceae bacterium
GGGGGGCAACGCAACCAGGGAAAGAAGTTATGTAAGTAACAGCCTTCAATTAAACAGGTCAGTAATAATTAAATAACTAAGCATGGAATTACAATTAAGTGAAGTAAGACACCCCAATCCCGTTGCTCAACACAACTATGATAACCTGGTTGCAATTGACGAACAGAAGTCTGTTTTATTAAACACACTTTATCTCTTTTTTGACACGGAAAAAATTAGTAAATGGCACAAGAAACACCATCATTCCAAGCTGGCGTTTTTTGAGAATATTGTATCAGGAACGCCCTTAATAATTCTTGAAGGTGATGTTGGCTGTGGCAAAACAGCTTTGGCTCACACTATCGCCACTCCTTTGGGTAAATTGATTGACAAAAGGGTTCTATGTTTTGAAACACCATCAAACATACGTGGTGTAGGAAGGGTTGGCGAGATTTCAAACAGGATTACCGAAGCCTTTACGCAGGCAAAGAGCAAAGTAAAAGGTAATGATATTGGTATATTAATTATTGATGAAGCAGATGACCTTGCCACTGACCGGGAGCAAAACCAGGCTCATCATGAGGATAGAGCCGGGCTAAACGTTTTAATAAAGCAGATTGATTCTGTCGGGAAGGAAAAATCAAACCTTGCAATTGTACTTATTACAAATCGCTTAAAGGCGTTAGACCCGGCAGTGGTAAGAAGGGCTACGCAAATTGTCCGCTTTGACAGACCTGATAAGGAGGGAAGAAAAGAAGTGTTTAAGTATATTTTTTCTGGTACTGAAATTACAAGTAAAGACATTGATGAACTTGTTAGAGCAACAGAAAGAAAAGATACTGCATACAGTTTTTCTGACCTGATTCAAAAAGTTGCCAAGCAGGCATTATTCAAATCAATCGAGGAAGACAAAGCATTTGATAAAAATTTCTACCTTAAAATTTTGGAAAAGGTAGAGCCATCACCATCAATTAAATAATTATGAGTAACAAGAAAATAATTGCTATTGCACATTACGGGCTTGACAGAAAAATAACGCAGGATGAATGTATGCTAGCATTAAGTGTGCAAGGGAATCAGGATATTATTTTTATTGATTTTGAATCTGGCAATGCAAAACTTAGTGAATTGTACGATTTGCCGTTTGAAAATATAGCACTGGCGCAGCAAAGGAAATTTGCAGAGATATTAAAGCCAGTCCTTGATAGTAATCCAGACGCACATATTGCATATTTTGGTTTAACTCCAATACCTGTTGCATTTCATTTGGGCTATTTAGTTGGTAATACACATAGCTACACGATATACCAGCTTCATCACAAGGAAAACAAATGGCTGGCAGAAAGCAGTTCTCCGTTTGAGGGTTTTAAATTTGAAATTCTGCCCCTGGTATTACCCAAAGAAATCCAAAAAGGCAAAGGGGATGTTGCAGTGAGAATCGCCACATCGTTTAATATAGACCCTCAATCTACGTACGAAGTAATAGCTAACCCAGCAAACGAATTTGACATCGCATTGGCAACACCGCATGTAGATTCTCTCTTTTCACAGGTGAATATTAATGTGGTAGTGGATGCTTTTCAGGAAATGCTGAATACTTATGCAAACAAACTGACCGACCGGGAGCAAATCCATTTATTCATTGCAAGTTCCTCAGGTTTACCATTTGCATTGGGAACAAGAATTAACCCAAACATTTACCCATTTGTTCAAACCTATCAATTCAGCCGAGACCAAACTCCCAAATACAGGGAAGCTATTCTTATTACAAAAGAAATTAACGACAGAATAGCCTTAACGGAGGAGGATAAAATAAAAGCTGATGAGCTTAGGCAGTC
>JAIEQT010000372.1 GCA_019747455.1 Chitinophagaceae bacterium
ACTTATGCTGATGAGTTAACCGCTAAAGTGGCTTCTTACGGTTTAGTAATTACCGAACTTTCTACACATTTACAAGGGCAGTTGGTAGCTGTAAATCCTGCTTACGACACCTTATTTGATGCTTTTGCTGCAGAAGAAGTAAAAAACAACCCAAAAGCCAGAACAGCATGGGCGGTGCAACAAATGATGTACGCCGCAAAGGCTTCACAAAATCTGGGTTTAAATGCACATGCTACTTTTAGTGGTTCTTTATTATGGCATACCTTTCATCCGTGGCCACAAAGACCAGATGGATTAGTTGACGAAGGCTTTACTGAATTGGCTAAACGTTGGACACCTATTTTAAATGAATTTGACAATTGTGGTGTTGATGTTTGCTATGAAATTCATCCAGGAGAAGATTTATTTGATGGAGAAACTTATGAAATGTTTTTAGCCAAGGTTAATCATCATCCAAGAGCTTGCCTATTATATGATCCATCGCACTTTGTGTTACAACAACTAGATTATATACAGTACATCGATTTTTACCATGAGCGAATTAAAGCTTTCCATGTAAAAGATGCAGAATTTAATCCTACAGGTAAACAAGGTACATTTGGAGGCTACCAAAGTTGGGCAAACAGAGCAGGCAGATATCGTTCTCCTGGTGATGGGCAAGTAGATTTTAAACGTATTTTTAGTAAACTAGCACAATACGACTATAAAGGCTGGGCTGTTATGGAATGGGAATGTTGTATTAAAGATTCAGAAACTGGCGCTAGAGAAGGTGCTGAATTTATTAAAAACCATATCATTCCTGTAACTACAAAAGCATTTGATGATTTTGCTGCAGCAGGAGGAGATCCAAATTTTAACAAAACAATTTTAGGCATATCGCACACAAATCATAACTAGATGAAACCATCATGAGCAACGTTCAAAAAAACAATTAATGTGCTCATGATTGCCTCATCACCATTAAAAACAAATATTAACTAGATGAAAAAAACACTTTTATTTTTAAGCGCTTTTACATTTTTCTTGACCGCCTGTGGTGGCTCTTCTGAAACAACAGAAACTACTACAACACCAACAGCGGCTGCAAAACCTGCTATGGAAGAAGGAGAACTATTAATAGTTAAATCAGATTGTATAGGTTGCCACAATAAAGAAAATAAAATAATTGGTCCATCATACCTAGATATTGCCGCAAAATACCCATCAAATGATGAAAATATTGCGTTATTAGCAGGTAAAATTATTAAAGGTGGCAAAGGTGTATGGGGAACAATTCCTATGACACCACACACAAAAATTACAGAAGATGAGGCCAAAGCTATGGCATCTTATATCTTATCGCTAAAAAAATAACGTCAAACTTTAAATAACAAACCAATGGATAATGTAAAAAAAGTTACCGAAGACAAAGGAAGACGTAATTTTCTTAAAACTGGCGCTATTGCCACTGCTGCTTTTATGATTGTTCCACGCCATGTTTTAGGTGGGCCAGGATTTTTAGCACCAAGCGATAGGCTCGTTATTGCTAGTGTGGGTGTAGGTGGTAAAGGACAAAGTGACATTGCAATGTTTGCCAAAAGCGGTAAAGCTGATATTGGCTTTCTTTGCGATGTACATGATAGCAGAGCTGCAAATAGCGTAAAGGCATTTCCAAAAGCAAAATACTATCGTGATTGGAGAGAAATGTATGAAAAAGAACATAAAAACTTCGATGCTGTATCTGTTTCTACACCAGACCACAATCATGCCGTACAAACATTAGCAGCTATGCAACTCGGTAAACATGTTTATGTACAAAAACCTCTTACACATGATATT
>JAIEQT010000271.1 GCA_019747455.1 Chitinophagaceae bacterium
AATATTTTTTTCGCATTGTTTTCTGCTTCAACAAACGCTGGGTGATCTAATGGCAATGCTTTTGTAGCTAATTCTTTAGATAAATAATCTCCAATGGTGTATGGTAATACAAAATAACCATCTGCTAAACCTTGCATTAGGGCTGAAGCTCCTAAACGATTTGCTCCATGGTCAGAAAAATTAGCTTCTCCAAGTGCGTACAAACCTGGCACAGTGGTCATCAAATTATAATCTACCCATAAACCGCCCATTGTATAATGCACAGCAGGATAGATGCGCATAGGTGTTTCGTAAGGATCTTCCCCAGTGATTTGCTTATACATATCAAATAGGTTGCCGTATTTTTCTTTAACTACCTCACGACCTAAACGCATAATGGTAGCGTGGTCTGCATTTTGGAGATTGTTTTTACTTGCTTCTATTTTACCATAACGTTCGGTATTGAAAGTAAAATCTAAATAAACTGCTTTTTTAGAAGCACCTACGCCATAACCTGCATCGCAACGTTCTTTAGCTGCACGAGACGCAACATCTCTTGGTACTAAATTACCAAAAGCAGGATAACGACGTTCTAAATAATAGTCTCTTTCTTCTTCGGGTATATCTACTGCTTTACGTGTATCGTCTTTCTTTTTAGGAACCCAAATTCGTCCATCATTACGCAATGATTCAGACATCAAGGTTAATTTTGATTGATGATCTCCTGAAACAGGAATACAAGTTGGGTGAATTTGTGTATAACAAGGATTACCAAAAAATGCACCTTGTTTATTTGCTTTCCATGCGGCAGTTACATTACTTCCCATGGCATTGGTTGATAGATAAAATACGTTTCCGTAACCTCCAGTTGCCAATACAACAGCGTGACCAAAGTGACGCTCTAATTCACCTGTAATCAAATTACGAGCAATAATTCCTCTTGCTTTTCCTTCTACTTTTACTACTTCAAGCATTTCATGACGGGTAAACATTTCGACTTTACCCATTCCTACTTGACGCTCTAAAGCGCTATAAGCTCCTAAAAGTAATTGTTGCCCAGTTTGCCCTGCGGCATAAAAAGTTCTCTGTACTTGTGTTCCACCAAAAGAACGATTATCCAATAATCCGCCATATTCTCTAGCTAAAGGCACACCTTGTGCCACGCATTGGTCGATGATGTTTGCACTTACCTCTGCTAAACGATGTACATTTGCTTCACGGGCTCTATAATCTCCACCTTTAATGGTATCGTAAAATAACCGATAAGTACTATCTCCATCATTTTGATAATTCTTAGCTGCATTTATTCCTCCTTGGGCGGCAATAGAGTGTGCTCTACGAGGTGAATCTTGAAAGCAAAAACATTTTACTTTGTAACCCATCTCTGCTAAAGTTGCTGCCGCAGATGCTCCTGCTAAACCAGAACCTACCACAATAACTTCTAAATTTCTTTTGTTTGCAGGGTTGACCAAAGCAACAGAAGATTTATATTTCTTCCATTTTTCGGTTAATTCTCCCGCTGGTATATTTGAATTTAATGCTGACATTATATTTTATTTTACGGTTCGAAACTATTTAAGACAATTGAAATACATTGCAATAGGCATGATTGCAAAAAGTAATGGGATGAGGATTGAAAACCATAATCCAATACATTTAATAATCGGTGTGTATTTTTTATGATTCCAACCCATGGTTTGAAATGCAGATGAGAAACCATGTAACAAATGATAACCTAGAGAAATCATTGCTAATGTATATAAAACCACTAACCAAACATTTTGGAAAGTAATTTTCATAACGGCATACAAATCTTCATGCCTATTTGCATCAAGGGTTGGAATG
>JAIEQT010000392.1 GCA_019747455.1 Chitinophagaceae bacterium
CGAAAGCCGTGCTGGTGTTAACGTTAGAAAAGGTATGTAGTCCAAAGTGTGAATTGAAAATTAAAAAACCTCCTCAATACGAGGAGGTTTTTTGTTGGATGATTAAAAGCTTATTGCTCGTTACAGGTTATTGCTTTATTCGGGTAGTTTTTGATTTCGGTCATTGACATAGTGCTTTCCAAACTTTTACAGCCGTCACTGCTGGTAATGCAGAGGTAGTTAACTGGATTGATAGCTCCGGCTCCAACCCCCATTTTTTCTGCAGTGATTAAAGTGTTAGTTGCTGTAGAGATCATTTCATATCTCCAGCTATTACAAGGAGGAATTGGCATTCTTGAGACTATTGTTTTAAAAGTATCCGGCATGCTATCTGACCCTACGCTTCCATTTGTTTCGCCGGTGCCTGTCGGGTAGGTGTCATAGTTTAAGCGATATAATTCTGCGGCTTTGGCAAGCTGTTCAAAATCTGACGCAATTTTTGCATACCTGGCTTTTTCTCTTGAAGATTTAAAGCTCACTAATATTATGGAGGTAATAAAAGTTAATATCGAAATCACTAGCATGAGTTCAATAAGTGTAAAACCTTTATTAATTTTATTTTTTTTATTCAAAATTTTATATTTGATTACCTATTAAATATATCACAATTATATTATTAAATAAAAAGAATCCTGCGGTAATGGTGTCCGCAGGACATGAGATTGTGTAGTTAAGTGATTGCTTTGTTTGTTTGGCTTTGATCTCTTGTTGAGCTTTAAAAAGTTGTCTTTTGACTTCGATTAGTAGGCCAGAAGCCCACCAAAAAACAGACAGGTAATTTAAAGAAAAATAATAAGGGGCCGCGGATTGCTTCCGCGGCCCCCTAAGGTCTAGTTGACTTAGAATCTTTCTTGGCGCATTCTGCCGCGCAGGGTTGTGATGAAAAGCGCGAAGAAAAAAAGTACGACGCCCTTTAGCAAGCTTTGTGGGCTGAGTGCCCACGTCACTAAAGCGGCCGATCCAATTTCCATGACCAGGCTCCGAAAGATATTTAATCTCGATTCCATTGACCTCTCCTTTTTTCCAACTTTTGACTGACCAAAAAATATAACAAATTTTCATGATCATGTCTAGGCGGGGAAGAAAATGGTAGGTATAAAAAAATGCCCTCACAATTTTGGATTGTAGGGCTAATACTTAGGGCTTAGGTTAAACTAGTGCTACGGATGAAACCATTGCCCGCTCACGGCTGCTCTCAAAATTACGGCAGTTGTTAGTACTGCCATTACAGCTAGTGTTTGTCTGACTTGCGGGTAGGAGAGCAAGTACAAAACTAATTTTCTGTTCATTTTTTCCTCCGTTCTAATCGGCGATTTTCTGTGCCTTGATGTCTTGTGCGTAGCAAGGTTATCTGTTAGCACATCACCTTTGGCCTATTTCAGGTGGCACAGCATTTTAGCAAAAAAATGGCGATTTGTAAAGGTTCGTGTGTAAGGGTATAATAGAAATATCAAAAATAATTTTTAATATGCATTCAGAGTCTGGTTTACAAAATCAACAGGGTAAAGATTTAAAGTTTAATCCAAAGGAAATTTTGTCTGAAAGCAAAGAAGATCTTTTGGCTAGAGTCAATTCTTGGGATATGCCAACTCTACTTTTTGCTTTAGAGAGATGGGGTGGGGAAATCGAAAATATTCCCGGTTTATCTTCTGAGCAAATTAGGAGTTTAGTATCTGAAAAGAAAACGAGCGCCATGTTGCCTGGCTTGGGAATTTATTTTACAACTAAGGAAAATGCAAGAGCTATGGTAGAAAAAAGAATTTTAGAAAAACTGGAAGAAATTAAAAGTTAACACA
>JAIEQT010000296.1 GCA_019747455.1 Chitinophagaceae bacterium
TGTACCATCTGCGAGTGTATTTTTGAGTACATGACCAATAATATCACTCGTTATGCTTACCCCATTCGTCTCAATAGAAAGAGTAGCCGTACTACCAGCTGATACTGCATTGATACCTACATTGGATATAACCGTCGTATAATTTACTTGATCGCCAACTCGAGCGGAAGATAAGTCTACAGTATTAGATACAGCCAAAGCTATAGGGGAAAAAACAGATAGATTACGAATTTCTTGATTAGCTGTTGCAGCACCAGTGGCACCGCAAAAACCTATTTTTAAAGTAGGGGGAGGAATAGCGCCAATAGGAACATTGCTTACAGCAGTTAAAAGCGATCCTCCTGGAGTAATAGCAAGTTGCACCGTTATTGCAAAATCTGTCACAAGCCCACCTGTTATAACAGGAAGAAGCGTCACACGCGCTTTTCTATAAAATTGAATATCTGTTGGCCTTGTACTTGTACTTGTATTGTATCCAACGGAACTCCCTCGCAAAGAAACATCTATAGCATTCCCTAAGTTTGAGGTAGTTCCAGCAACATATTGGGTCTGATTCCGATTAGGGCCACTCGGCCCCCTAATTCCAATAGACTGGGCGTATCCACCAGTTACCCCTCCATTTAACCAGTCTTTGTCAGAAAAAGCACCATACAAATCAAGGCCCACACCTACATAGCCTCCCGTTGCACCGCTACATGGCACAGTATGATCATATGCATATCCAAGTGATGCTCCTGAATTGTTGCATGTTGATTGGAAGTTAGCTGTTGCTATTGTAGCATCATACAGAAAGACAGATATACCGTTTGCTAAAGAATTGTAACCATTGTTCGGTATTACCCCCCAAGATTTATAATCAAACTCTGCGATTAACCCTTGAGTAGAGAGAAATGCCTGATCAACGAGAACATATCCATTTTGGTTTTGGTTATTAGGAGTCATGCGCAACCAACCATTATTAACGAGATCTATCCCACCAGAGGTAAGCGTAGCACTTCCATAGATGCTTAATACAGGATAGCTGGCAGCAGTCCCTGTCAAAGCATAGTTAAAATTGATTTGTGCTTCAGCCTTAGTCAACCCGAGGCTGAAGTAGAGCGCAACAAGCAAAAACTTCAATCCATATTTTAGTTGACCTGTCGTCATCTCACACAAATAGACTTTCGGTTAACAAACCTTCTTAAACTAAATTTAATGAATAAAAACATTAAAATCAATAGTTTCAGAAGAGATAAAGAAAGCTTATCCCGCCCAGCCTTCTCGGTCCAGACTGCGGTAATGAATCGCTTCTGCGAGGTGCTCTGTACTTATACCCTCACTGTCGGCTAAATCGGCGATGGTTCTGGCTACTTTTAAGATACGATCATAAGCACGAGCCGATAAGCCCAACTTTTCCATCGCACTTTTTAGTAAACCTTGCCCCTCTTCACTAATCTGACAAAGATCCCGTACTGTTTTCGAACTCATTTGTGCATTACAAAACACGTTTGACTTGTTTTCAAAACGCTTGAGTTGGATATCACGCGCTTGAATTACGCGTTCGCGGATCATTCCACTTTTTTCGGCAGGCTGATTGGAAGCGAGTTCATTAAAATTGACAGGTGTTACTTCTACATGCAGGTCGATACGATCGAGCAATGGGCCCGATACTTTACTGAGATATTTTTGAACGACACCAGGAGCACAAACACAGTCCTTTTCGGGATGGTTATAAAACCCACATGGGCACGGATTCATCGAGGCTACCAGCATAAAACTTGCAGGATAATCAACGGAAGACTTCGCTCTTGAAATCGTCACCCTTCGCTCTTCCAATGGTTGACGCATCACCTCAAG
>JAIEQT010000009.1 GCA_019747455.1 Chitinophagaceae bacterium
TCTTCGTATGGTGATAAAATGTATGAGCGCTGGGTTGAAGAAGATGGTGGAAATAGTACTTTGACTATAAATTATTCTGTAAATAACATAAACTTTACTTATACAATCAAAAGTGAGGATGATGAGCTTGGATTAGCCACTGTTTCCTATTATGATATACCAGTAGTATATGTTGTACCAGTTTCAGGTTGGACTACTTACAATATAACGAATTTTAATTTCAGACGCACGATTTTTAAACCCTGATTAAACTGAAATATTTATACGATTTTATGGGACGAGATAGTATTTATCTTGTCCCATTTATCTAAAAGATACCAAAGTAACATCAAAAAATAGGGGGCTATTAGGAGGAATTACTACAGCTCCAGTATTGTTGTCTTTAACACCTACACAGCTATATGCCAGCGAAGAGGGGATTACCATTTTAATTCTTCCACCCGCTTTTAAGATAGGGATTCCAATTTGCCAACCTTGAATAACATTTGCCAAGGAAAACTGAGCTGTTGTATTTCCAGAGGTTGAATCAAATCCTCTGCCATCTAATAACCTACCTACATATAAAGCATTTACAGTTGAAGAGAGGTTAGGGCTTCCACCAACCCCAGGGGCGATTATTTCATATAAAATGCCACTACTATGTTCCGTAAAGTTTATATTATTTGCGCTACAATAAGCCACCATCGCGGCTCTTTCAGAGGCTGGTGTAGCAGGAGTACAGCCTGTTTCAGCAGTTTTACCACATCCCGCCACAATGGTTGTGGCCATTATCAATCCTAATACAAAATACTTCATTCTTTTATTTTTATAGATTTGTAGTGTTACCATTTGGCTGCATTTGTGCTTGTTTATTTTTTTTAGCCGTAATTTCCAGATATCGCTGCTCTTGCATCTCCCAATAAAATTTTCGGTAAAAAAAAGCTACAAAAAAGGAGAGTAACATAATACCGATAAATAATACCAAGGCACTCATTTTGGCATTGGCCACCATCGTTGCCCGCTCGTACCAACCTGAAAAAATAAAGGCTACCACCAACGCTCCTACGGCAAAACCGGCCGATAAGCCCCGGATAAATATCCTGGCACTATGCTTTTCCCGCATCCTGTTTTCCTTCCAATAAATCCAAAATTCATCCTCAGTGCGCATGCCGCGAAATTAATCGTTATAAGATGAAAAAAAAGCCTTTATTTTCGTTTAGTATTTATTACCATGCAATTATTTAAGAAAGAAGGCATATTTATTTTCTGGCTGGCTTTATTTACGCATTGTGCCTTCATCTATCTGGGGAAAACTGAGTATCGGCAAATAACCAAGTTGCTGATCATGCCGATCCTGATTTTATACCTATTTGCAAGTGTTAAGAAAAACCGCTATCAAACTAGTAAGATCATCATTTTCACGGGCTTGATTTTTTCATTTCTCGGAGATGCCTTACTCATAAAATCCGGCCCTACCTGGTTTATAGCGGGTATGATTGCCTTCCTTATTACGCATATCTGCTATACTAGCTTTTTTCTTCGGATAGCCAAAGTTAAATTCACCAATGCCACCGAGTTTGCTATTGCGGCCGTGGTAGTGTCTGTTATCTCCGTTAAAATATTACAATTCTTAGGGCCTTATCTGGGCGATATGAAATTGCCTGTAAAAATATATGTTGCCGCCATTTCTGTTATGGCCGCAACCGCAGCCAATTTATTGGGAAATAAATTATTAAAAATTTTAGCTACCAGTTTCTTTATTCCGGGTGCTATTCTTTTCATCGTTTCTGATGCTACCCTTGCCGTAAACCATTTTATTTATCATGAACCTTTTTTAGATGTGGTGGTGATGATGAGT
>JAIEQT010000036.1 GCA_019747455.1 Chitinophagaceae bacterium
TCATTGCCGACCCTTCTGTATTTTTTATTTTCCCCACCGCACATTTTTTTTAATTCAATTTTATTGCCACCGCACAAGTGGCACATTTGGCTTTGCCCTACCGGTAAGCCAACCCTTCAGCGAAGCGAAAAGAGCCACTTTTTCCCCACGCTCTAAGACAGTACAGACCACATAATCTCATTTTGTAGACACGCTACTTAAAATTATTTCTATAAAATATTTGGAAGTTAGGAAACTTTGCCTACTTTTGTAGAATCATTACAAAGGTATAAATTTGAAAAAGCTGATAAAAGATATCACAAACATCCAAACCGGACTCTTTGCAAGGCCTTCTAGCATTGGTGAAGTGGTGTATTTACAATCCAAGCATTTTGACGAATTTGGGCAATTGCATTCGGTTCTTCACCCCGATTTGCTGGCTGAGGGGATTTCTGAAAAGCATTTGCTGAAAGACGGTGATGTGCTTTTTGCTGCCAAGGGAACTAAAAACTTTGCAGCCGTTTTTGAAAACCACAACGAACCTTCTGTGGCTTCCACTTCATTTTTTGTTATCAGACCAACTGACAACAAAGTGCTGCCCCAGTATTTGGCTTGGTTTCTAAATAACCATACCACACAAACCCTTTTAAAAGGGCAAGCTATCGGAACTTCCATTCCTTCTATTTCAAAACAGGTTTTAGAGAATCTGGAAATAACCATACCAAGCATTGAAACCCAAAAGACGATTCTGCAAATCACCAAACTCCGCAACAAGGAAAAGTCTTTGAAGCAGAAAATTGAAACACTAAGAGAAAAACAAATTCAGGCGATGCTGCTGGTGGCAGCTTCGCAATGATGAATGATAAATAAATGAATTATGAACGAAAGAGACACAAATATAAAACCGAATCCTTTAAAAGACAAGTCGTTTCAGTTTGCCCTGAAAATTGTAAATCTATTTCAGTTCCTTTCTGAACAAAAGAAGGAATATGTAATAAGTAAGCAACTGTTACGTTCAGGAACTTCCATTGGAGCCAATGTTCGGGAAGCACAAAACGCACAGAGTAAAGCTGATTTCATACATAAATTTTCCATTGCACAAAAGGAATGTGACGAAACACTTTACTGGCTTGAATTGCTTCATCAATCTGGACTTCTTCCAGAAGAAGAATTCACAACCATTCATAAGGACGCCAACGAGCTTTTAAAGATGCTCCGTAGCTCTATTCTAACAACGAAACAAAATATTCATCATTCATAACTCATAACTCATCATTCCAATGAAAATTTCTCAAAAAGACATCAACGATGCAGTTTGGAAAGCTTGCGACACCTTTAGAGGTAGCATCGACCCAAGCGTTTACAAAGACTATGTGCTTACCATGCTGTTCCTGAAATATCTCAGCGATGTGCATGACGATAAAATGGAAGGCTACCTGAAAAAGTACAACGGTGATATAGAACGTGCCAAACGTGCCATGCAACATGAACGTTTTATTGTACCTGAACACAGTCATTTCAAGTATTTATACGACCACCGTAATGAAGCCAATATTGGAGAACTCATCAATATTGCATTGACGGATTTGGAAGAAGCCAACCGTGAAAAACTGTACAGCGAAGATGGTGCAGGAATTTTCCAAAACATAGACTTTAACAGCAGCAAGCTGGGTGAGCCTAAGGATAAAAACACCCGCTTGAAAACCTTGCTGATTGATTTTAAATCTGACAAACTGGATTTGCGTCCTTCGCATTTAGACGGGAACGACATTATTGGTGGTGCTTACATGTTCCTGATTGAAAACTTTGCCAGTGATGCCGGGAAAAAAGCAGGTGAATTTTTTACACCAAAAGAAGT
>JAIEQT010000308.1 GCA_019747455.1 Chitinophagaceae bacterium
TGCAGCTGCAGCCTCGTGGTGAGAGATATTAGCCGGTTTCAATGCCAGATGCTCAACTGGTGCAGCAACATACTCTGCATAAGCACTCCCTACCCCGGGAAAATTAACCATTCCAAAAACCTCGTCACCAATGGCGAAGCGCTTCGAATTGCTCTGAGTAACGGTACCAGAGATATCCCAGCCCAGGATTAGATCGCTCTGCTTGCTGACATCCCCATAATTATATACGCCTCCACCCTGTCTTGTCTTTGCATCAACTGGGTTGATACCGATTGACTTTACCTGCACTAGGACCTCTTCATTGTTAATCTGGGGAATAGTAATGTCGCGCATTACCAGGTTTGATGTCGAACCTGGTTGGGCTAAGATGATTGCTCTCATATTGATATTACTTTGTTGCTTCTTTTTCCACTTTAACCAATGCCTCACCGTTCATGCAGTAGCGAAGACCACTTGGCGGCGGACCATCAGGAAATACGTGTCCCAGGTGTGCATCACATACATTGCATTGAGCCTCTATGCGAACCATACCATATCCACTATCTTTAATGTATTTAACATTATTTTCTTTTATCGGTTGCGTAAAACTTGGCCAGCCGGTTCCTGACTCAAACTTTTCAGTAGAATCGAATAGGACGGTACCGCAGCAGACGCAGGAATAGATCCCGGCCTCCCAGCTTGTGCACAGGTCGTGACTGTGGGAACGCTCAGTGCCATGTTGGCGTGTTACAAAGAATTGTTCAGGAGTGAGAAGCTCTTTCCATTCTTTTTCAGTTTTTTCGACTCTTTTGTCCGGTGCAGGATTGCCGTCATTGGCAAACGCAAGCACATTGTTCCAGTTAAGCATAAGGTTGGTTTTTAAGGTTATAGAATATTAGTGATTATTTTTTTTATTGGCATCCTTTGCAAATTGGAATAGCGCAGGATTGATGTGGCAATATCCGCCGGGATTATTCTCAAGGTAGTCCTGATGATAGTCTTCCGCTTTATAATATTTTTTCAACGGAGTCACCTCTACAACTATAGGCCTGGTATGTTTGGCGGCTTCCGTTTTTATCCTTTCATTTATAATCGGTAACTGCTCTTTTGATGTATAATAAATACCGGTACGGTACTGATCGCCATAATCATTTCCCTGTTTGTCAAGGCTTGTGGGATCAATCGTGAGAAAGTACAAATCCAGCAGAAGCTTCAAATCAACTTTTTTGGGATTGTATAGTACTTTAACTGTTTCAGCATAGCCTGTGTCTTCGTCAATCACATCATTATATGTTGGATTTTCAGTATGCCCATTGGCAAAACCCACTTCAGTTCCAATGACTCCGTCGACCTGTTTAAAAAAATGTTCCGTTCCCCAAAAACATCCTCCGGCAAAATAAATGACGTTCGTGCTGTCATTAATAGTTATATTTTCCGTAGTGGTTGCTTTTTTCTGCAAAGATTTTGTGCCGGTACCATTACCGCAACTCATAAATAAAAATAGTCCAAGCGTTGTAGTAAATAAGATTTTCATTGTTTTCATATTTATTTTGTTTCATTTTCTTTTTGTTGAACCAGCTGTTTAAAAACCGATTTGGTAAACCTGATAAACTTTTTTTCCTGGTTATCATATCCTACCCATTGTTGTACATTTCCGAAACTACAGGTGGGAGCTCCATCCTGATGGCCAGATACTAGTATATATCTGCCAGGGTTTTCTTGATACATTGCTGCGGTTACCTTATCCATAATTATTTTGTGTTGATTAATAGGCTGTCACAACTTAATCCTTAAAGCCTTTTTAATGTAGTCGTAAAATTTATGCCAACCTTACAAATCTTTTTTCAATTATCCGCGGT
>JAIEQT010000039.1 GCA_019747455.1 Chitinophagaceae bacterium
GCTCCAAAATTTCCTTCAGATATTCGGCTGCTATTTCTTCAATAGTTTCTGCCGGGTACTCATTTGTTGTTAAGCCGATAGCCTGTAAGCCGTAAACGGGTTGATTCGGATCTACATACTGTGTGAATGATTGGAATACCATTATATTCAGACCATCCCCATGTATTACATACAGCGGTGGCTTACTACCCGTTGGCTTGATCGGCACCAGCACTTTCCATCGATCACTATGATTATCGAACTCAATTAGTTTTGCCAGTTTTTGTACTGTTGGATATTGAAATAAAACACTGATAGGCAACTTTCTTCCGATTTCTTTTCTTACCCGCGACATTAATTGAATAGCTATGAGTGAATGTCCGCCTAATTCAAAAAAATTATCCGTGACACTTACTGCTACTAATCCGAGTGTTTCTGCCCAAATATGAGCTAACTGTTTTTCCAGCTCAGTTATAGGAGTTACAAAATCTTTATGCGATAATAATGCCAAATCTGGTTGGGGTAAATGCAACCTATCAATTTTACCAGATGCTGTTAGTGGCATTTTTTCCAGACGAATAAAAATATTAGGGATATAATAGGCAGGCAAAACAGCTTCCAAAGCACTTCTCCAATTTACCAATTCTTGTTTATCAGGTTTTGCCAAACCAGGTGTTCTTGTAATCACATAGGCTACCAGGGTTTTAGTACCGGGTGTAGTATCGTCTCTTACAATTACTGCCGCATCTTTAATGTCGGGTATATTGCGCAGATGATATTCAATTTCCTCTAATTCTATTCGTAATCCTCTAATTTTTACCTGATTATCTTTTCTACCTAAAAAAACTATATTACCCTCTGCATTATAATATCCTATATCGCCTGTTTTAAAAAATCTTTTTGCAATGGGATCTAAATCTGGTATGGATATAAATTTTGTATCAGTTACCTGTTGATCTGCCAAATATCCAACAGCAGTACCTTCGCCCCCAATATATAATTCGCCTGGAATACCAATAGGCAAGGGCTTTTGATCACTATCAAGAATATAGATTGCCGTATTCGGAAAAGGTTTCCCAATAGTGATATCATTCATCACATCATTAATTTTAGCATAGCTGGCGTAAATGGTATTTTCCGTAGGGCCATACATATTATATAATGAAGTTCCTCTTTCTTTTAGTTTAATGGCTAGGTCTTTAGGAAGCGGTTCTCCACAACACGTAAGCTGTATATTTCTCTTATTATCCCAACCTGCATCTAACATAATTTTATAAGTAACAGGTGTAGCTTGCAAATAGGTTATCTTATGCTTATCAATTTTTGAAAGTAACGAAACACCTGTTTTAGCCGTTTCTTCATCTGTTAATACCAATTCACCACCTGTTATCAATGGTAAAAAAATATCTGCTTGTGCCAGATCAAATATGATAGTGGTTACCATCATTAATTTATCTTTCTGTGTAAAGCCAATAATACTTTGTAATCCTAGTATAACATTGGTTAAGCCTTTATGCGTAAGTACAACCCCTTTGGGCTCTCCGGTTGATCCTGAAGTAAATAACACAAAACTTTTACTATCGGGCGGAGTCCATAAAGAGGGGTTATGGGTATGAAATTTCCTGACTTGATCTACAGGGATAATTTGGACTGATTCAGGAAATAATGCCACGTAGTGATCGGTTGTAATTACTTTAGTAACTCCTGCATTATCTAAAAAATAAGCTATCCGTTTGGGTGGATATGCGGGATCTATTGCCAAAAATCCGGCACCTGCTTTATAAACGCCAAGTAGTGCAGCAATCATGTTGATAGAGCGTGATAAACAAACTGCAACTACTTCGCCTGCCTTAACTTGCT
>JAIEQT010000515.1 GCA_019747455.1 Chitinophagaceae bacterium
TTAAAAGTTTTGATCATTACATCAATATCCTTTTTTATAAAATCGAGAACGGGTTGTATCGAATCTAATCGTGGACGTTCCTTAAAGTACAAAGCTCCTCTTAGATAATTTCGAGCGCTGTCGGTTAGAAAAAACTGAACAGAAGATGCGGCGTTTCCATCAATGGAGTAAAGTATTCCATAAACTTTTTTACTGGGATATGAAATAGATCCCTCATCAATGGCGGTGGCTTTAGAGGTATGCTTGAATGCAAATGTTCGGGCATCTTCAACAAGCTCGTTAAACATTTTCTTTGAATGGATGGCTTGGTAACTGAGATGAATTTTTCCGTTCATTAGTGCATAATTTACATCGATCCAGCAAGGTTTGATCACGCCCGAACTATCGGGGGCAATGGTGGCATACGTCGGGTAATCGAAGGTATATGGGCAGTTCCCTTGGTAGCTTTGGTAGCTTTTTTCAGGAAAATGTATTCGGAAATACCCACGAGGTTTTGGGCTATAGTCAGAAGTACATGAGGTCATGGCTACTGTTAATACGAATCCAATGATGTAAAATGTTTTCATTCGTTTAGCTATTCCAAATTTCCCATGCCTTTTCCGCTTGAAGATGCAGCATTTCCAGTCCATTTTTTGTCGCTGCATCTTTAGCCTTACCTTGTTTTAGAAAGGCCGATTCTTCAGGATTGTATACTAGGTCGTATAACAGATGCCACTTTGTTAAATACTGGTATGGAATGTCTGGGCATTCGTCTATTTTGGGGAAAGTGCCTAGTGGAGTTGTATTTACAATGAGTGTGTGTTCTTCTATTATTTCATGGTTAAGTTGATCATAGCTGTAATTCTTACCCTTTCCTTGCCTAGATACGAAACGGTAATCGATGTTTAATAACCCAAGCACATAAGCGATTGCTCTGGATGCACCACCATTTCCGAGGATTAATGCTTTTTGGTGGTGTTTATGAAGGAGTGGTTTCAACGAATGTTCAAAGCCGAAAGCATCCGTGTTGTATCCTTCTAAATATACTTCCGAAGAAGAGATCTCGCCTGTGAAAAATGCATCTATAGGGCGTTTTTTGACAATCTTAATACAGTTTACAGCATCAATTGATTTAGCTGCTGGATCTAACTGATTCATGAAATAAATCACGCCAATTTTGTGTGGAATAGTGACATTCAGTCCACAAAGATCGGGGTTGGCTTTAATTAATGCGGGGAAATCACTTAAACTAGGGAGAGAAAAACCTTCGTATATACATTCATTCTCCAAGTTTTCTTGTTTAAACTTTTCAGCAAAATATTCCTGAGAGAAAGAATGGGTAAGGGGGTAACCAATTAAACCATATTTTTTCATGACCTTTTTGAGTTCTATGTGATTGTATTTTTGATGCTAACAGGAGTGTTGCCAACATCAATACAAATGTATTAAATGGAATACATATTGCTGTTAGGTTTTTAAATGGATATTTATCTTTGGCCCCTCTTAGTGGGGCCTTCGTTCTTTAATAGGAATCTTATCGGCATATTGGGTAGGGGTATATTGAAATAATGATCTGTATACAGACGTTAACTTTAAAATCAAATCGAATGAAAATTAGATATCTTTTTTTGGTGGTTTTTGCCACCGTGGTATGCTCATCAGGGGCTCAAACAAAAAGTCAACAGGGTCATACAACTTTGCTACGACCCAAACTGGTAGTAGGGATTGTGGTTGATCAGATGCGGTGGGATTTTCTCTATCGTTATTACGATCGTTATGAAAAAGGCGGTTTTAAACGTTTATTGAATGAGGGTTTTAGTTGTGAGAATACGGATATTTATTATGTTCCAACGCTTACAGCTGTT
>JAIEQT010000152.1 GCA_019747455.1 Chitinophagaceae bacterium
CGCCTACCACTTTTATATAGGCCTCGCGGAATGCTTGCTTATGTGTACCACCCTGGTTTGTGTATTGCCCGTTTACAAAAGAAAAAATATCTTCCCCATAGTCATTATTATGAGAAAGCGCTACCTCAATATCTTCTCCCTTTAAATGAATAATGGGATAACGCAGTTCATCGGGATTTGTTTTACGTTGTAACAAATCGAGCAAGCCATTCTTACTCACATATTTCTTCCCATTAAAATTAAGTGCCAGTCCTGCATTCAGGTAACAATAGTTCCAAATTTGATTCTCGAGATACTCATGTATATAGTGAAAATTGCGAAACACGGTATCATCCGGTGTAAAATACACTTCGGTACCATTGGGTTCTTTGGTAGTAGTTTCTTTATGCTCTTTGATCAGTACTCCTTTTTCGAACTCCGCCGTTTTTTCTTTACCATCGCGGTAAGCAGTAACTTTAAAATAATTACTCAATGCATTTACCGCTTTTGTACCCACACCATTTAATCCCACACTTTTTTGGAATGCCTTACTATCGTATTTAGCACCGGTATTTATTTTACTAACTACATCCACCACTTTACCTAAAGGAATACCTCTTCCAAAATCCCGCACGCGTACCGATTTCCCTTCAATTGATAAATCTACTTGCTTCCCATAG
The DNA here is from genome assembly GCA_019747455.1 of Chitinophagaceae bacterium. Taxonomy (GTDB): domain Bacteria; phylum Bacteroidota; class Bacteroidia; order Chitinophagales; family Chitinophagaceae; genus Sediminibacterium. The sequence continues at coordinate 660 of JAIEQT010000152.1, forward strand.
CCCATGGTATATTCATCAATACAATTATCAATTACTTCCTTAATAAGTACGTAAATACCATCATCTGCGGCAGAGCCATCTCCTAATTTACCGATATACATACCCGGCCTAAGGCGAATATGTTCTCTCCAATCAAGTGATCGTATCGAATCCTCATCATATGTAACTACCTTTTTCTCGTCAGCCATTATCGTCTTTTTTGCCAACGGCAAATCTAACCCCCTCAAGTTGTAGCCCAATTTTTGTTTTCTACAAATACCACATTTCTGTGGATAAATTGTCTTTTTTCGTGGATTCTGGCTTACTAGTTACCTTTAAACCCAATCATGCGTACGCTACCCCTTACCAATTTGGCAGAAATTAACACCCTGGCAGCATCCAAAGCCACCGAGAATGATGCATTTCGGGTTTTCCTTAAGCAGGCAAATACTACAGAAATTGATCTATATGTTACCGCATTAAATGAATCCATTACCCCCACTATTAATTGTTTGGATTGTGGAAACTGCTGCAAATCGCTCATGATAGTGGTAGCAGAAAATGAGGTAGCAGAAGTATCCCAATACCTAGGCACTGATACAAAAAATTTCGAAGAACATTTTGTGGAAAAAGGAGCAAATGGCATGATGTTGCTCAATACCATTCCATGTCATTTTTTAAAGACTGATAATGCTTGCAGTATTTATGAACATCGATTTAATGGATGCAAAGAATTCCCTGCTTTACATATTCCCGGATTCACCCATCGGCTATTTACCATTTTTATGCATTATGATAGATGTCCGATTATTTACAATGTGGTAGAACAACTTAAAGTTAAAACGGGTTTTATTTCAATATGATTTCTTTTGGTATTGATATATTATTAAAAGAAGACCCCGTGTGGAAATCGCAGCCAATGGGTATGATTACAAATGCTGCTGCTTTTACAAATACAGGTATTCCATCTCGTAAAGCCTTGATAGATGGCGGTTTTAATATTCGGCAATTATTTTCACCTGAACACGGATTGGATGTCCAAGGGGCTGATGGTGCCTATATATATGATGGGATTGATTCACTAACAGGCTTACCAATTATAAGTTTATATGGCTCCAAATTATCTCCTGCTGAAGATGACTTGGTTAATATAGATATGATACTATTTGATATACCCGATGTTGGGGTTCGTTTTTATACCTATTTATGGACTTT
>JAIEQT010000265.1 GCA_019747455.1 Chitinophagaceae bacterium
CTTTACATCGTTTTCACCCGGGATTTAAGTAGGTTTGCGTTCTCAAAACAAGTACAATGAAAAAAATGATGCTAGCCGCTGCGCTACTATGCAGCTTTGCAGGTTTTTCGCAAATCAGAATGCCTGCTCCAAGTCCTACCCAAAAAATTTCTCAGGAATTTGGTTTAGGCAGAATCGACCTTACATACTCCCGCCCGAATATCAAGGGAAGGCCTTTATTAAAAGATGGAAGTGAATTAGCTCCTCTCGGTCAACTTTGGCGTACAGGTGCTAACGCGGCCACACGTTTATACTTCTCTGACAATGTGATGATGGGTGGGAAATTATTAGATACCGGTTCTTATGTTTTGTATACTATACCTGGCAAAGAAACCTGGGAAATCATTATTAATAAGGGTTTGAACAATTGGGGGACCGATGGCTATAAGGAGAGTGAGGATGTGGTTCGCTTCAAAGTAAAAGCTAAAAAAATTGAACCTGCCAGAGAAACATTAACGATGCAATTTGCTAACGTTCAACCTGAAAGTTGCGAATTACATATTAGCTGGGGATCTACCGTTGTAGAAATACCAATGAGCACAAATATCAAAGACAGAATTCGTGCTTCTGTTGAAAAAGCCCTAAGCGCTGATCCGGTTAATCCTGGTAATTATCAGGCAGCAGCTAATTTTTACTATGAGTGGACAAAAGAATATGATAAAGCTTTGGTAAATGCAAAGAAAGCCACAGACGCAAACCCTAAAGCTTTCTGGTTATTCTTACTAACTGCTAAAATTCAAAAAGAATTAGGTGATAAGGTTGCTGCAAAAGCAAGTGCAGAGAAATGTGTTGCATTAGCTACTGAAGCGAAGAACGCGGATTATGTACGTTTTGGAAAAGATTTGATCACGAAATTATAGTTTCATTAGTAAGTAAACTACATAAAATAGGTAGTGTGCAATATCAAAAGATCTGTACACTACCTATTCATTTTATATACCTTACGTCACCCACCTTCAACAAGCTCAGGGTAACACCAATGACCATTGTCTATCGTCTATCGTCTATTGTCTATCGTCTTTCTTCTACCCGGCCATATCAGGTATGGCTTCTACTTTATAAGCACCGGCATCGAGCTTAGCTTTGGTTTCACTAAAAGCCGTAAGTGTTTCTTCAATATCTGCATCTGTATGTGCCGCAGAAGGAATAAGTCGATAAATGATATGCCCCTTTGGTATAACCGGATATACTACAATAGAGGCAAAAACACCATAATTCTCCCTTAGATCCATAACCATGGCTGTTGCCTCTTCTACCCCACCTTTCATATATACTGGAGTAACCGGACTATCTGTTTTACCAATATCAAAGCCCCGTTGTTTTAGTCCACTTTGAAGTTTACGCGCATTGCTCCATAATTTCTCTTTTAATTCGGGCATGGTACGTAGCATTTCCAATCGCTTTAAATTACCTAATACGATCGGCATAGGTAAGCTCTTTGCAAAAATTTGGCTACGGATATTATATCTGATAAAGTCGATGATAGCTTTATCTCCCGCTAAAAAAGCACCAATAGAAGCCATACTTTTAGCGAAAGTAGAAAAGTATAAATCTATTTGATCCTGACATCCTTGTTCTTCTCCGGCACCGGCACCCGTTTTACCAAGTGTTCCAAAGCCATGAGCATCATCTACCAAGACCCTGAATTCATATTTGGCTTTTAAATCGCATATCTCTTTCAATTTTCCTTGATCACCTGCCATACCAAATACCCCTTCCGTAATAACAAGAATACCACCCGCTTTTTGCTTTTCAATTAACTGACTCGCACGAATCAATTGTTTCTCACAATCTTCTACATCATTGTGTTTAAACACA
>JAIEQT010000034.1 GCA_019747455.1 Chitinophagaceae bacterium
ATGAAATTTGGATTCATCTAGCAGCTTCAGTCATTGCTTCTAGGTTAAGAATTGAAAAGTGTAGTATTGATAGAGGTATTCGCTACACAGGTAGTAGCAAAATGAATTTTGTAGGATTGGTTTTACACGGTTTCAAGGGCGTTATGGTTTTTTCTGAACAGGTTCTCATTCGAATGGGGGCTGCAAGCATGTTAGTTGCTATTGCTTCAACAGCAATGATACTAGTCGCAATCGTACTCAAGTTTATTAATGCCGCATCACCAGGTTGGTTTTCTACTGTAATTGGATCTACAGTTTCAATTTTCCTTCAAACTGGAGTTTTAACGCTAATCACTCTCATGATTACTGGGCTCGTTAAAGTATCAACATTAAATCAAATTAATTTTCATAATTTTATTGATCACGTCGAAGAAGCAAAATAACGTGAACTCTACATTTATGACATATATACGAAGTTTATTAATGAGGGCATCGATTTCAGGAAGATGCTTTAGATTTCTAATTAATGGCCTTGTTGCGACTTTAGTTAACTATACCGTTTTGGTCATACTCATTGAATATACAGCAATTAAATATACTGGGGTTGCTTCATTCTTATCTGCAATAGTTGGTATATCCGTTTCGTTTATTGGTAACCGCTTATATGTTTTTAAAAGTAGTGGGCCAGTATTAATGGAGCTAATTAAATTCAAAGTAGTTTATTTAGCTACAGCTCTGTTGCAAGCGTTATGTATGACAATATGGTCAGACATGCTATCCCTAAATTACACGACTGGATTTATTCTAGTCACACTGACTAGTGTTTTCTTATCCTACTTCAGCAATCGGTCTTTTGTATTCAAATGACTATCAAGCATTCATATAGAAGAACTTTCATGCGTATTCACCCTGTACTATTTCTGGTCTTTTTTGGACTTTCAATCGGTTTAATTGCGGCAGTGCAGAATTTAAATTTTTATCATACTTATAGTGCTTTTTATGATTCCATGGACTATCTTAACCAGCTAGCATGGGTTATGGAGAATACTCAAAGTGAAGGTTTCTGGGTAACAGTTGCAGACTCATATACACATTCCACGGTATTCCTGCCTTGGTTATTTGGGGCCTTGCTGTCTTACGTTGCTGAACCTAGCAGAATGCTCGGCATCGCAATTCAAATGCCTCTTATCTTTTTACAGTTATTTACTGGCTATCGATTCTTTTTATCAACGGGTGCATCACCATGGCGGGCTACAGTTTATGCCTTGCCATTAATTGCTTACCCAGCTATTTTCTATTTCAATGGCGGCCTGAGTGACCTTCGTATGGATCTCTCACAAGCACTTACTTATGGTAGTTTTTTAGCGGCCTTAATGGTCGCTCGTAAAAAAGACTCACTGAAAGAATGGGTCTTCGTAGGGTTAATTATTTCCGTTGCTTGCTTGTACAGAGCAACCACACCAGTTTATGTAGTAGTAGTTCTTAGCATGACATTTCTACTTGATTTACAAACACTAGGCCTAAATAAGTCATTACGTAGATATTCATTAATCGGAGTAGTAGTAATTCTACTTACTGGATGGTTCTATCTACTAAATTACAGCCATCTCTATTACTACTATTTTATTTGGAACACAGATGCAAATGCGCATCTTCCTTTGCACGAGTCATTAATGCACATCAACTTTATAATCAAGCATATTGGCAAACCGTTAATTACAGTACTTTTAATTGCCATGTTGATAACATCTTATAACCTAATAAAACACTGTCAGTGGCGCTTATTAAAGCTTAACTGGGTGGCGCTAGTTGGTACATTAGTACCAACTACTTATTTAGTATTTTCTGGAGCAGGCTTAAATCCATTCGTATCAATGG
>JAIEQT010000108.1 GCA_019747455.1 Chitinophagaceae bacterium
AAAGTGCCATTATCCATGGCTGCAAATAGGGCTACCAAATCGGTTTGTAAACGTGGCATTACTACTTCGGTTTCGGGATCGCCCATCCTACAATTATACTCTATTACATAGGGTTCACCCGCTACATTCATCAGTCCAAAAAAGATGAACCCTTGATAGGTAAGACTTTCAGCCTTAAGTCCTGTGATAGTAGGTATAATGATTCGTTCTTTTACTTTGGTCATAAATGCATCGTCCATAAAGGGAACAGGACTTACACAGCCCATACCGCCGGTATTTAAACCGGTATCTCCCTCACCAATACGCTTATAATCTTTGGCATGCCCAATAATATGCCAGGCATCGCCATTGGTAAGCACAAATACACTCACTTCAATACCTTGTAAAAACTGCTCAATTACTACTTTCTCACTGGCTGCACCAAACTGCTTGTTTTGAATCATCGATTCAAAAATTGCTAGCGCAGCAGCCGTAGTTTCAGCAATTACCACGCCTTTCCCAGCTGCTAGTCCATCGGCTTTTAATACCACCGGCAGAGGATGGTTGGCAATATATTGCTTACCCTCCTGATAATTCAATGCCGTAAATTCTGCATAGGTAGCCGTAGGAATATGGTAGCGCTGCATAAAATGCTTGCTAAAAGCTTTACTGCCTTCTAATTGCGCAGCCGCAGCGGAAGGGCCAACTACAATAACGGGCTGTAGTTCCGGATCGTTTTGAAAAAAATCATAAATGCCCTTTACCAGGGGTTCCTCCGGACCAACAACCAACATATTGATTTGATGGTCTATGCATGCTTTTTTAACCGCGTTAAAATCCGTAGGAGAAAGCGGTAAATTGGTGCCAATGCCTGCTGTGCCTGCGTTTCCGGGGGCAATATATAAGTTATCGCAATGGTGGCTCTGACTCATTTTCCAAGCTAAAGCATGCTCCCGGCCACCATTACCTAATAAAAGTATGTTCATATTGGTTGATTGACTGCGAAAATAGTTAATTGCCCCATCAACTTTAATGCTCTTCTACAACTTCTTCCTGTATATAGCTTTTTTCTGGTAGCTTATTCGCAACCAAAATGTACAGTACAAAAAACACGCCTAGTATGGCTATGAATAGCCAAAAATAGGCAGCCCCTGTAAAACGGGAGAAAAAGCCACCATTTGCAATACTCCCATTTACGATACTTACAGAGAAGTTACCCGCAGATATGGCTAATAAATAAAGTGCGGTCATGGTACTTTTCATCGATTTTGGCGATTGGGTATAGGCGTATTCTAAACAAGTCATCGATACCAGTATTTCGGCTATAGCAAGTATAAAATAGGCCAGGATTTGCCACCAGATTGATGGTTTGCCTCCTGCGTCTATATGCTGTTGTATAAACGCAATGACAACAAATGAAATACCTGTTAGAAAAAGGCCTGCTCCAATTTTACGCAATGGTGTTGGTTTTATCCCGATTTTCTCGAAGAAAGGAAATATGAAATAAGTACAAACAGGTATCATGCTTACTAAAAAAAGTGGGTTAAAAGTTTGAATTTGTTCTGGAAGAAACGCTTGTCCAAAAATATGTAAGTCCATTTTCTTTGCTTGTAAAACCCACTCAGAAAGGTTTTGATCCCAAAGTGCCCAAAAAATAGGCGTAAATGCAAATACCATCAATATCCTATAAACTGCCTGTACACCATCAATAGATTCAGGTGAATATTTTTCGCCTACGGCTTGCCAAATTGTTTTTCCTTCTCTGTTACTGAATAATTTTTTTAGTGCGAAAAAAGAAATTGCAACAAAATTTTCTTTTTTCATTCCGGTGGGTTCAACCTTCACATATTGTTTTCGCCCCAACCAGAAAACTATTGTA
>JAIEQT010000411.1 GCA_019747455.1 Chitinophagaceae bacterium
CCTTATATCAGCGATGTTCATCATGGTTTAATTAGTTGCGGGTTACGGGATGCGGGTTACGGGTTATGGGTTAGTTGGGCTCGCTCAAAACTTATAGCCCAAATCACGAATCTCGTAACTCGTATCCCATAACTCGAAACCCTAATCAGTTACTTCCAGTTTTTTCGCTTCATGCTTACCCGATATAAAGGTATACACAGCAGGTATTACAAACAAAGTGAGTAATAAAGAAAATAAAATTCCACCTACAATTACGATACCTAATGGCATTCGGCTGGTAGCGGCAGCGCCTAAGCTTAACGCAATCGGCAATGCGCCTAAAGAAGTTGCTAAGCTCGTCATTAATATGGGCCGCAGTCGCTGTACAGATGCTTCTAAAACAGCCTCTCGTTTTGCCAATCCAAATTCTCGTTTTTGATTGGCAAATTCAACAATCAAAATACCGTTTTTGGTAACCAAACCAATAAGCATGATCATACCAATTTGAGAGAATATATTCAAGGTTTGATCAAAGATCCATAAACTTAACAAAGCACCTGCTAAAGCTAAGGGAACTGTTAGCATAATCGTAAACGGATCTTTAAAGCTCTCAAATTGTGCTGCTAATACTAAGTAAATTAATACTAATGCCAACCCAAATGCGAAACTGGTATTTGATGAACTTTCTGAATAATCTCTCGAAGGACCACTCAAGGCTGTTTTAAAACTCTCATCCAATAGTTTATCTCCAATGCGCTGCATGGCTTTTACACCATCGCCTATCGTTTTTCCTTCTGCTAAAGAAGCTGAAATAGTAGCGGCTTTAAAGCGATTATAATGATATAAAGTAGGTGGATTAGAACTCTCTTCTAGTTTAACAACAGCACTTAGCGGAATCCGTTCGCCTCTATTATTTCTCACATATAGTTTTTCTATATCCGCAGGCTCTCTTCTATCTCCATATTCTACCTGAGAAATAACCTGATACTGCTTACCATTCATAATGAAATAAGCCAATCTTCTACCACTAAAAGCACTCGAAACCACATCTCCCACATCCTGAATCGATAACCCTAAATCTTTCGCTTTAATTCTATCGATGGTCATTTGTAATTCAGGTTTATTGAATTTCAAATTCACATCTACATTCTGAAAGGTTTTATCTTTTTTAACTTCTTCCAAAAATTTAGGAATCACCGTTTTTATTTTTTCGAAATCTAAATTTTGTAGAATAAACTGTACCGGTAAAGAGCCCCTTGCAGCTAACCCAACAGAAATGGTTTGTTCTTCAACCGGAAAAATTCTGGCATTATTAAACCTACTTAATTTTTTCTCTACTTCTTTTTTAATATCCGTTTGGCTTCTTTTTCTTTCATCAGGTTCTACCAGTTTTATTCTTGCCGTACCACTATTCACACCGCCATTACCTGCAAAACCTGGTATGGCAACAAACACAAATTTCTTTTCGGGAATCGAATCATTCAAATAATTCATGAGCTTATCTCCCGTTTCATACATATACCCATAACTCGCACCTTCCGGTCCCGTCATTTGAAAACGAATGCTGCTCCGGTCTTCCATTGGTGCTAACTCACTTTGCATGTTAACACCAATAAAATAAATACCTCCCAAACAGGCAGCTACTATTACCCAGGCCATCCATCTAATACGTAAGAATGCCGCCAACAAACGCTTGTAGCCATTTTCCATACCTCTAAAAAAAGGCTCAGTCATTTCATAAAACTTACCATGACCGGCATCTTTTTTATTCAAGTATACATTTAGTACAGGGGTGATAGTTAGCGAAACAAAGGCAGAAATCAAAACAGCGCCGGCTACTACAATGCCAAATTCACGAAATAAACTTCCTACAAATCCTTGTA
>JAIEQT010000419.1 GCA_019747455.1 Chitinophagaceae bacterium
CGGAGATTTATCAGCACTCAATCAGGCAGTGATTTCCAGTGAGGTAGATGCGATTGTAAAAAAGGTTTTGGTACAAGAGGGCCAGTTTGTGACTCAGGGGCAGACTTTAGCAATTTTAGATGATACAGATTTAGTTCAGGCAGTTAGCCAGCAACAGGCGTTGCTCTCTACGGCAAAAGCTAGATTTGAATTGGATAAAAATAAACTGGAAAAGCAAAAAGCCCTGTTTGATGAGGGGTTTATTTCCAAGATTGCATACGATGAATTGCAGACAAATTATCAGTTGTCGCGGGAAGGAATTAACCAGCAACAAGCATTATTGGCACAGGCGAAGAAGCATTTATCCGATACCATAATTAAAGCACCGTTTACCGGATACCTATTTCAAAAAAGCATTGATAATGGTCAATTAGCAACTAAGAACGGTAAACTATTTTCTATTGCAAACCTGGATAATTTGCAGATTAAGGCCGCAATCCCAAGTGATTCTATTAATAAAATTAAAGTTGGCCAGCATGTATCATTTAACGTTGAGACCAAGAATGAGACATATTCAGGTGAGGTGATACGGATTAATCCGGTGGCCGAATTAGGAACAAGGTCCTATTATATTTATATTGATTTTAATAATAAAATAGCCAGACTAAAGTCTGGGCAGTTTGTTAAAGGGCAAATTATTTTGTCTTCATTACCTAATACTACTTATGTAAGTAAAGATGCAATTCGCTCATCTGATTCCGGTAGTTACGTTTTGGTACTGGCCAATGGTGTTGTGGTTAAGAAATCCGTTAATATTTTACTGACCAATAAATTAACTAATATGAGTGCGATATCTGGGGTTAAGGCTGGAGATACTTTATTACTTAAAAATGTTTTAAGTATAAAGCCTGGAGATCATGCTAAAATAGTTAACTGAAACCTGGTTTTAAATTTTCAGTATGGTTATTTTGATTAGAGTTACATGGTAAGAGGGACGTTATGTTGCAACATTTATTTATGGATATAGATTGGAGTGAAATAAATCAGGCAATTATTGACACCTTGTTTATGCTCGGGGTATCGGTTTTTTTTAGTGCATTAATTGGCATACCGCTGGGTATAGTTTTGTATCTGACCGATAAGAAACGCTTACTGCAAAACCGTATATTTTATTCAATACTTTCTTTTTTAATTAATTTATTGCGGTCAGTACCATTTATTATTTTACTGATAATTATGATGCCGTTGACGATTATGTTGATGGGTACTTCTCTTGGGGCAGAAGGCGTTATCCCACCACTTATTTTTGGTGCATTTCCGTTTTTTGCCAGGTTAGTTGAAAATTCTTTAAAAGAAATAGATAACGGGGTGATTGATATGGCCGAGTCTTATGGGGCTACTACGTGGCAGATAATCTGGCATATCTTATTACCCGAAGTAATGCCAGGAATAATAGCAAGTATTACTGTTACAGCTATTACACTGGTTTCATATACGGCGATGGCAGGTACTGTCGGCGGAGGTGGTTTAGGGGATTTAGCCATTCGCTATGGTTATCAAAGATTTCAGACAGAAGTGATGGTATTGACGGTTGTACTTCTGGTACTACTGGTACAGCTTATCCAATTTATTGGTGATGGTATAGTAAGGTTTGTCCGCAAAAAGTGATTTGATTGATGTTTATAGTCAAGGTTTATTGAGGGATATTAATTATGCAAAAGTATTTAAACCCGTTTGCCCTGATGGCATTGTTGATTGTGGCTTTGGCTAGTTGTGGTGGTGCTGGGTTAGATGGAAATACTAACTCAGGTGACTACAACCCAACTGGGGCAATATTGGCTCATGGGGCAATTAATCAGTCTCTTATGCCTAACATTGTTTCAGGTAACGTA
>JAIEQT010000147.1 GCA_019747455.1 Chitinophagaceae bacterium
GCTGATCGTGCTCCGGGTTTAATCCCCCAGGCAGTAGGCTTAACGTTAGGCGTTTCGTTAGCCATGTTTTTATTATATAATTTCAGCGTTATTAAAGCTACTGAGCGTTTTAAGTCGATCATTTTTACAGCCACTGCCGGCATTGCTATTTTCTATTTGATCACATGGATAGTAAGCTTATTCGGCATAAACATGAATTTTATTTATGGCTCCGGATCAATCAGCATCGGCATTAGTTTATTTGTAGTAGCCATCGCAGCGCTAAACCTTATTTTAGATTTCGACAGAATTGAGCAAGGTGCCGAAATGGGCGCTCCTAAATTCATGGAATGGTTTGGTGCTTTCGGTTTGATGGTAACCATCGTATGGTTATACATCGAAATGCTGAAATTACTCAGTAAATTATCGAGCAGGGACTAATGAAAGATACTTTGGTATGTATTGCCCCGACGAAATCGTCGGGGCTTTTTGTATCTTGTAGCCCAATTTGCAATAAATGCTATGAACTTCAACCGGCGATCGTTATCGAATGAAGAATTAATTTTTATCTATCGTAATCTCTTGCTCCCAAGAATGATAGAAGATAAAATGTTGGTATTATTACGACAAGGGAAAATAAGCAAATGGTTTAGTGGTATTGGTCAGGAAGCTATTTCAGTAGGTGCTACGCTAGCTTTGGATAAAGAAGAATGGATCATGCCCCTCCATAGGAATTTAGGGGTATTCACAACTCGGCAAATGCCGTTGCAGCAATTATTTATGCAATGGCAAGGTAATAAAGAAGGCTATAGTAAAGGGCGCGAAAGAAGTTTTCATTTCGGTAGTGCTGCACATAAAATATGTGGCATGATCTCGCATCTTGGTCCGCAGTTAGCCATTGCCGACGGCGTTTCATTAGCACATCAGTTACGGAATGAGCATAAAGTGTCATTAGCTTTTAGTGGAGATGGAGGTACCAGTGAAGGCGATTTTCATGAAGCCCTGAACGTTGCGGCAGTTTGGGATTTACCGGTAATATTTATAATAGAAAATAACGGATATGGATTGAGCACGCCGGTTAATGAGCAATATCGCTGCAAAAATTTAGTTGACAAAGCGATAGGATATGGTATAGAAGGTGTTCAAATAGATGGTAATAATGTACTCGAAGTATATGATACCATAAAAGGTGTAAGAGAATATTGTATCCAAAATAAAAAGCCTTATCTCATTGAGGCAATAACATTCCGTATGCGCGGCCATGAAGAAGCCAGTGGCATCAAATATGTTCCTAAAGAATTATTTGAGGAATGGGGAAGAAAAGATCCGATCAAAAAATATGAGCAATACTTACTAAATGAAAAGGTAATTACAGAAATGGAGATTGCCGATATTAAAAATGATTTCAAAAAATATATTGAAGATGAATTGGCAGAGGCCTACAAAGCAAAGCCAATGGTGGTAAACACCGAGGAAGAAGTGGGGGATGTTTATGCGGTTAGACCATTGACCATAGACCATAGACGAGAGAGAGTGGACGGTGATTTCGTCGGAACGTCGGAACGTAGGAACGTAGGACGACCTGACGCTCTAACGAAAGACGATCTGACGACTGAATCCCGCTTCGTAGACGCCATTTCCAATGCGCTTAAACTAAGTATGGAGAAATATGATAACCTGATTTTGATGGGTCAGGATATTGCGGAATATGGAGGAGCTTTTAAAATCACAGAAGGTTTTGTACAACAATTTGGTAAAGCACGTGTGCGTAATACACCACTTTGTGAAAGTGCTATTGTAGGTGCTGCACTGGGCCTGAGTTTAGAAGGATTTAAGTCGGTAATGGAAATGCAGTTTGCCGATTTTGTAACCGTAGGTTTTAATCAGATTGTAAAT
>JAIEQT010000298.1 GCA_019747455.1 Chitinophagaceae bacterium
TTTTTCCATTCATAACCAAAACTTGTAGTAAAAGAGCGAAGAATGTAAAAAGTTTTTCTTTCTAAATAACCTGCATTGATAGCCCAAAGTGTTCTTCTATTATCGATTTTATCCAGGGCAGTCCATTTTCCAAAGGGTTGAATAATTCTGGGGAAAATGAGGGTATGACCTGCGTTAACGGTAAATGTTTGAAAAAGATCTGTTTGTTGATTTTTATTGGCACTGATAAGATTCAACTCAACCCCTGTTCTAAAATTCAAAACCGATTGAATGGCACTTTTCCAAACATTCCGGTTTGTATTTGAAAAATTAGTTGAAATACCTAATAAATTACCAACCCCAAAATCTGCAGTATTTCTACTTGCTTCCAGATCTACCGCAAAGCTTTGTTTTTTAGCAGGAATCATAAAGAAATGAAGATCGATGCTATCTTTATTTCTGATAACTGTTTTGATATCAACAGTTTGCCAGGCACCCAGTTGGGAAAGGGCATTCGCTGTTTTATAAAATTTATTATCACTGAATACATCTCCTCTCTTAAAATAAGTATTCTCTTTCATGGGCTTATACGTAAATAAACCTTGTTTATCGCGAATAATAATTTCTTTGATTTTTGTTTCTCTGTCAAATTTTTTAAAGAGTAAACTATCCTGCGTATCTGTAAGTTTAGTTTCAGGATAGTAAATCAGATTTGCTATTTTATATTGAAATAAACGGGAAGTATCCGGATTGTCTCTTCTTAAAATGGTAATATCCCAGGTTGGACTTTCTTTTTTTGATTTAGCTAGCTCTTTCAGTAATCGGGCTTGTTCAAAAGGATCTAAGGTTAGTTGTAAAAATTTTTGATCGGTAGTGTCGATATAGGCGAATATATCTTCTCTGGTGAGCTTATAAAATCCCTGATTGCGATATATTTTTAGTAATCGATCTAACTCATTATTGATTAGTTGCTTAGAATAAGGGCTATTTTTTTTAAGAAATGTTTCTTTCTCACTCGCTTTTGTGAGCGTGTTCAATATGGTATCTTTTAAATTAAATGATACAGAATCAATTCTTACAAATTTCCCCGGCTCAACTTTTATATTGATTTTGGTACGATATTGATCGCGAACAGTGTCTATCCGAACAGTATGATTTAATAAAGCATTATAATAACCAAGTGATTGCAAATAAGCATTCATAAATTGCTTGGTTTTGGTAATATTTGCGGTATCGAATAAAGGTGGATTTTTGATCCGATATCGGATTCCATATTGTTGTACTCTTGGTGCTTTTAAACTATCATCCCAATATGTATTCAATTGGGTGGTAAGCTGATTTTTTGCATCTTTGGATAAATCGGAACTGGTTACCTGGATCGTATTATCGAAAACAAAGGCTTTTCGAATGGGATAGTTTCGTACTACTGTTCTTTTTTCAGATGTGCAGGAAGTAAAAAAAATAATGCTTACCCAGGCCAGAAGGCTAAGAAAACGATAAATAGTACTTTTTTTAAAATGCATAGACAATGATAAGCAAGAATGAGGCCAAATATATTCAATCTTTATTCCAGAAAAAACAAAGGGATATATCGGGCCTATTTATTGCCGAAGGGGTGAAGCTGGCCAATGAACTTATGCAGTCACAGATTGCTATAGATCATATTTATGCAACGGAGGATTGGGAGCCCATAAACCCTTGTACGATACCTATACAAAGGGTTACCGATACGGAATTGAAGAAAATCAGTGGCTTGCAAACTCCCAATAAAGTATTGGTGGTAGCGAAAATGCCGAATTATACATTTGAAAGGATACCTGCCGGTACTTTTTCTTTAGTATTAGATGGTATTCAAGACCCCGGTAATTTAGGTACCCTTATACGTATTGCCGATTGGTTTGGTAT
>JAIEQT010000483.1 GCA_019747455.1 Chitinophagaceae bacterium
CGACTCTTTCTTTCCAAATTTTTCTGTTAAAAAATCGATGGTATTATCCAGTTTGCGATTGTACATCCAATAAATATATCCTAACACAAACATATTCTTTGCTCTATCCCGCTCTTTGGTACCTAAATCGGTAAATTCTTTTAAAGCTTCACGGGTAAGTTTTGTTACATCAATTTTTATTAACTCGTAACTATCCAAACTACCATCTTCCAGGGGATTCACACCATCAGGATAATTGGCCAGACGTAAATTCTTACTATCAAACCCATCTATATTCGCGATAATTTTTCCACCTGGCTTTATACTTTTCAAATTCACCTTTAATGCAGCAGCATTCATAGCTACTAACACATCAGCTATATCTCCAGGCGTAAATACTTTCTCTGATGAAAAATGAAGTTGAAAACCACTAACACCCGGTAAGGTTCCGATTGGGGCCCGAATTTCGGCGGGGAAATCTGGGAAAGTAGCCAAATCAATTCCTAATAAAGCGGTATTATTGGTGAATTGTTGTCCGGTTAGCTGCATCCCATCTCCACTATCACCTGCAAATTTTATCACTACATTTTGTAGTACTTCTTCTTTTATAGCCATAAAAAACGATGTATCATACGAAGGTAATACTTTTGCAAAGCTGAAGTTTAGCAATTTAAGAATATGTGCACCCGATTTTTGTTACTCGTAGGTTCTATCATAGGTTTATCCTGTAACCCTAACCCAGAAAACACTACTACGCCCATTAAGGAGGAGATCCCCAGTAATATAGCGCATGATACCAGTTTGTCTATTTCTCCTCAGCAGGTTTATCAACCCGATAAAAATAAGCTTTACATATACCTGACTTTTGATGATGGCCCCCAGCATGGTACCGAAGCCGTATTTAATTTGTGTAAAACAGAGGGTATAAAAGCCAGTTTTTTTATGGTGGGTTTGCATACCAAGTTACGGAGTGATGGCATGGCCTTAGTAGATACCGTACGATCCGCTTATCCGCAATTTTTATTAGCTAATCATAGTTTTACCCATGCCAATGGAAAATATAAGAAATTTTATACGCAACCGGATTCGGCATATAAAGATTTTATGTTAGCGCAAACATGTTTGAAAGTACCTTATTCCATTATTCGATTGCCCGGTAATAATGGTTGGGTATTATCAGATACACAACATCTTTCTACATTAGTACGAGCTATTGGCAAAAAATTGGATAGTGCGGGATATAATATTATAGGGTGGGATATGGAATGGCACTTCGATAAACATAGTGCTAAACCGGTTCAATCTGCACAAACAATTATTACAAAAGCAAATGAATTATTTCAGGAAAATAAAACATTTCATGCTAATCATTTGGTAATACTTATGCACGATCGGATGTTCCGCGACTCTGCAGATCTATTGAAATTGAAAGAAATGATAACGGGTTTGCGAGCTAACCCGTCTGTAGTTTTTGAAACAGTGGATCATTATCCTGGTTTAAAATGGCTAAATAATCGTTAAAAAAATGGTTATTCATAGCGTTTTTTCTCATCTATTTTCTTTGTTGTAAATTTGAGTATTGAAAAATTAAATTATGGCAATTTTTAAATCGGGTAACCCTACCCTTACGGAGAAAATGTTCGACAAGAGTTTGCAAATGGATGCCAACTTACAGGGTACGATGACTGTTCGTGGAACCATGAATAAGTTTGGCTTTATGATGCTTATGCTTATTGGTGGTGCATCATACACGTGGCATTTATTCGAATCTTATAAACAAGATACTGTTCAAATATTAATGTGGGTAGGCATTATTGGCGGCTTGATCACTGCTTTTGCGATTATGTTTAAACCCAACTGGGCGCAATATCTCGCACCCTTGTACGCACTATTGGAAGGCTTTTTTATTG
>JAIEQT010000427.1 GCA_019747455.1 Chitinophagaceae bacterium
GAGAGGCAAGAGCGCCGCCCATAATACCCATGGCAAGTATGGCGCCGAACACCGTTGTTGCTGGAATTAACAGAAGTACTGAAGCAATAAGCTCGGCAACCCCTGTTCCAATGCGCCCCCACGGCTCAATACCTAACGTAGAAAAAATATATACCGATTCTTCAGCTGCGGTGAACTTGAAGTAAAGAGTTTGTAGCATAATTACAGCTGCTATAATACGAAGCAGCCAGGGGAAAATTTTATTTTTTGTCATGTCTAAATAATTAATCTTCAGTTGTTACTAAGGTATCGATGATCTTCTTTTTCTCTTCATTAGTAAATTGATGTGTTGCAAAATCGTCTGTTTGTTTAAACAGCTTTGTGAGCATTTTATTCTGAATCGAGAACCGTTTGCATAGTACACAAATAGCCAAATGGTTCCATAACTGAATCTTTTGCCAGATACTAAGCTTTCCTTCTTCTTTCTTATTAATATGATCTACCGCTTCTTTACAGCTTATATGAAGTTTCATGGTAGTAGATTATTGATTGATCCATTTTGTTTCTATACAGCCCCTTAGTTGAACTTTTGCCCGATGAATAAGTACCCAATAGTTAGACGGGCTAATATTTAGTTCCTTACAAATAGTTTCGCTGTCCATCCCATCCAAATACTTTAAGCTAAAAACAGCATCTTGTATAGCTTTTAACTTTTTTCTGCAAGCAGCTAATATGGCATAGAACTCTTTTTTCTCAACACTACTATTCGAGTTTATCGAAAACTCCTGTGGATATTGTGCTTTGGCCCAATGATCAGCATCGTCGAAGAAAATATCCCGATCGGCTCCATGCCCGTCGAAAGAATCAGTTAATCGGGTTGCTGCTTTTCGATAATGATCAATTATTTTATTTTTCAAAATAGTTGTTAGCCAAGTTTTTATAGAAGCCTCCCCATTATACTGTTCAATATTTTTCCAGGCCGAAATAAAGGTTTCTTGTACCAGATCCTTCGCTAAATGCTCATCTTTTACCCTTGATATTGCAAAACCAAGTAACTGACTAGAGTAGGTGTTAACCCATTCGCTGGCAAGATGCGCATATTTTTTATCGGGCATACATTAGTTATTTTTTAAAGCAGGCCATTTTTCATCAGCCAATTTAATGAACTCAACTGTATTCTTACTCCATAACTCTTTTACCTTATTGTTATAGTTAAAATACAATTTATTATTGAGTATCGTCCAGGTATTTACCTGGGTGGGCGCTTTATGCCCATCTGCAGTACCATAAGCGCAATAACCACCATATTGGGGCGCATATTTTTCGGGATTAGCGATAAACAATTGTCTATTTGCCGGGGAACTAAAAACCCACAGGGCATCTTTCCAATTATAACTGATGCTATCAAAGCCTTTTACAGAAGCAGATTCCGTAAAAAAAGCAACTACATCATAACCCCTAATTGCTTTTCCCTCTGCTGAGAAAATTTCTGCTTTTTGAGCGTGTAACTGTGATGAGACCAATATTACCGCAACGGCAAGAGTCATTATTTTTTTCATATTTTATTTTGTATTAGTGATAAAATTTCATCCAGCTGGCATCTGCTTTTTGCTTAAGCGAAACCTCATCTTTATTCCAGCTTTTCAAAGTGTTATTGAAAAACTTATTATAGAACAAATACAGTTTGCCATTTAATACTTTAAATGTTTCGGGATCTATATTTACTTTTTCTCCCGTAGCACCCATAGCATAAGCGCACCATCCACCATATTGAGGTTCATATTTGGCCGGCGATTGTTTAAAAATGGCTGCGTTTTTCTCAGAAGAAAAATAATACACAATGTAAGCTCCCCCAAAAATAGTACGTTTTGAAAGTAGACTAAATAGTTAACTTTAAAACGTAAAATATGAAGAAGA
>JAIEQT010000414.1 GCA_019747455.1 Chitinophagaceae bacterium
TGAAACTCGCTCACCATTTGGCAAATGCATAACTGTCGCAGCAGCGTTAAATCTTTCTTGACCAACAGTAACATTGGGATTGTAGGTAGCTACTATGGTCGTTCCAGCTGGTATAGCTAAACAATTATTATTATAAGAACCATATACATTTTGACGCACCAGTAATGTAATTTCTCCTGGGATATCAGAGTTCATTTTCTCACTATTCGACACAGGAATTAACCAGCCAGGCCGCAATAAACATTTCGAATTTGAACGTTCAATGACACCAGTTGGGGAAGGCATCTTTTTTGATTCAAAACTTGCGTTAAATTCCAATTCTTTATCAGACTGCGATTTTGCCTTTGCCCCGCCACCAGCAGCTGCTATAGCTTGATTCATTACCTCTGAATTTCTAACTTGTGATTGCGTTTTATCTGCCTGCTGCTGACCTAAGTTACTAATTTCTTTCACGAGGTCTAAATTACTATTCTGGGAATCATTTGACAGTTGTGGCGAGCCGCGGGAATTACCACCCTTAAAAATGGGACCTGTTTTAATTCTTTCGATATTACGAGCTTGGGATTGATCTGCAGTAGTAGAAGATGAAACACTGCTATTTGAGGGCTGACCTGAACCAGTAAGATTTTTAATTTCCTTAGCGATCCCACTTTCTTCACCGCCCCTAACTTGATTCAATACTTCCTTATTTTGTTCAGCAGCAACTGTCTCAACAATTTTAGGGGCCTGAACCACTTCTTTTTTCGCTTTATCCCCTTTCATTGCATCTTCATACACCTGACGTTGAGGCTCATTACCATGCACAATAAAAACGGCAATAAGGAGTAGGACAATAAGAAAAAATCCACCTACGATCCACAACAACCGGCGAGGTGTTTTCCCTTTCAATACCTCTTCACGATGATCTACATCCGTGAAATTGTCATCGTCTTGAATTTGATTAGTCATATAATTTATTAATTCGTAAGGTGTTCGTTGGAATCACCATGTATCTTTGTTGTATAAATGATCAATAATTTACCGTTACGATTAATTCCAAAATCCTGTTTTTTTCTTTTTCACGCTTATTTTTTCATCATCGAGTACCAACACCAACTCATCAGCTAAACGCGTGACAGTTACAAAATTTCCTTTCACCGTTCTTGTTACATTGACTTGGCTGAATGCACCATTATTTTCTTTAACGTAAATAATAGGCAGATCTTCAAGCTTGTCGGGGAATTTGATATAAACAAATTTCCCATTATCTTGAACACTCTCAGGTTTAAATTTCGCGCTACCGGTAATAACGTAGTCAAAATTATTTTTCGTCGGATCGGAAATTTGGAATGAATTTTGGTCTGATTCCTTTTTGGCTACATCGTCGCCGTCTTGAAGCACTGCCGTGGACTTAGATAATTTCAGTGATGTTTCAGGATATTTAAATTGGACATGCTGATAATAAACGCCGCCCTCAGGCGAAGATAAAAGCATGAAGTGATAGGTACGCTTATTAGTTACCAAGGTCATATTCGTACGAATATTCGCTACGTCTGGTCTAATAAATATATGATTACCCTCTGCTTCAACTTGCCACTGAACTGTATCCCCCATTGCTGGATTCAAGGTTAACTGTTCACCTGCTTGTAATTCAATATGGGTCAAATAATCCTGCGCTGCAAGTACATTATAGATTTGCGATGCGTTATATTTCATAACCACCATTCGCGAATCCGTTGGAAGCGCTTTACCATTTTGAGATGTTGGGGTTGATTGAGCAAATGAAACGATAGATGCGCTAATGAGCAACACAAAAATTACAGATTTCTTATTTAACATGATCATTAACTTTGTCAGAAATAGTGAAGGAAACGACAAAAATACCCGCTGGGTTATCACCTAGAACATCTTCATCAGTTTT
>JAIEQT010000153.1 GCA_019747455.1 Chitinophagaceae bacterium
AAACCCTAAAATCAGCCAAGCCCTTTTTGGATTTTGTGAATAAGGCTGTTAATAGTTAAGATGCTAATTTTATCAAACTGCCAGCTGTTCGACATTTGTAATGTCGAACCAAGATAAATTGGATTTGCAATCCACATTAAAACTATCACCTCGATTTGTGTCTTCAAAAAACGAAATATGAAAATAATAGCTCTGTGGTGACACCATAGCCGTCAACTTAAGGAAAAAATGGCTAGAAAAACAAACTAAGGGCTATTTTAGAGCGCAAGATTAACAGTTTTGGCGATTACATTTCAAAATTTGTTTCTCAGGAGTGCTTGACTTTACTTGGGAAAGAGAGCAAGTTTTCATTGCGAAAATCTCCCATTAATGTTAAAGTGTTTCTTGAGAGTTTATTGGCAAACAACGCCTACCATAGTGCGTCCCTTTCTCAACATTGCTTTGGATTAGTAGAAGAAGGCCATAAAAAGGTGAGTAAACAGGCTTTTGATAAGCGTTTAAATTCAAAAGCAAAAACGATGCTTGAAATGGTTTTGAAAAGGATATTGTCCTCTCAAATGAGCCTTCAAAGGCATACTAAAGGTATTGAAAGCCTTTTTTCTGATATTCGGATTATGGATAGTAGCGAGTTTAAAGTAGGGAAAAGAGCCGCTACTTCTTTTCCTGGCTATGGAGGTGTTGGCAGAGAAGCTATTGTACAAATTCAATTTGAATATCAACTACTAAGTAAAAAAGTCAACCATATTTCTATCGGCTCTGCTTTGGATTCTGACTATAATGAAGGCTTAAAAACCATAGATGATGTTGAGCCCAATACGCTGTTATTAAGAGATTTAGCATACGTTGGAAAGGGATATTTTCAGCTCTTGAAAAGCAAAAATCTTTATTATATAAGTAGAGGCAAAACGCAATGGAGTTACTATATTATAGAAGAGGGTAAATATGAACGACTCTCTACGTTGGCTATCATCGAAAAACTTAAAAGTCAAAAAGCCAAATATATAGATATTGAAGTCTTTGTTGGAAGCGAAAAACATAAAGAACCAATGCGACTGATAGCCAATTTGCTAACAGATACACAGAAAAAGAAAAGACTAAAAAAGAAAATAGCCAATAGAGGCAAATTAGGGAATGATGCAATAGAAGGGACGGAATTAAATCTTTTCCTAACCAATATAGAACAAGACAAATGCGATGCAGAAGGAATATTTAATCTTTATGGCTTGCGTTGGCAAATTGAGCTTGTTTTTAAAACTTGGAAAACAGTATTGCGCATTGATGAAATCCATACCATGAATGCAGTAAGGCTGGAATGTGTGATACTGATAAAGCTTATTTGGATAATGCTCAACTGGACAATATTGAAAATGCTACAAAGCGGATCTGAGCAAGAAATAAGTTTACATAAATTATCACAGGCATTGATTAACAAATCCCAAAGGTTAACAATCGCAATAATGGAGAATAAAGATTTATTGTCAGAGTGGTTGTTGAAACTCTTAAATTCAGTGGATTATTGTATGAAAGAAAATAAAAAAGGGCAAAGATCGTCACAACAAATAATTTCATTAATGTATTCATAATCAGAGTACTAATACGTATATTAGTAACATAGTTTCAAAAGGGAAGCCATCCCCAAGAATGGCAAAAAAATATATGGAAAATAAAACTTGGCCAATAAAAGGCCGTGCATATAAGTAGGTAAATCCTTAAGTTGACGGCTATGGTGATTAAACAAACCTTTTGAGCCTTCACGAATTTTTGCTTGGAATTCTGATTTTGCTTTTATTGGGTATTTTGCACCTTCTGCAATTGATTTTTCAGGCAAATCAGAAATGGCATCACTTGATGATACAAATTCAGGTTCTTTTATTTCGGGAAACTTGAAGATTTCTTTTCCTTTTGTTCCTAT
>JAIEQT010000197.1 GCA_019747455.1 Chitinophagaceae bacterium
TTCGGCTGACCGCATTAGTGCAACCGGTTATGGATCTACTCAACCAATTGCCGACAACGCTACTCCGCAAGGAAAAGCTAAAAACCGCAGGGTTGAGTTTAAACTCGCTTACTAAACAGTATAACAAAAAGCATAGTAAAAACCCCGCCTTGCAGCGGGGTATTTCTTTTTAACTAACTTCACAAAATGAATATACGCAAAGCAACATTAGATGATCTCGCGCAATTAGCACAGTTGTTTGACAGTTTCAGGGTGTTTTATCAAAAAGCGTCAGACACCCAAGCAGCCTTCCTCTTTTTAAAGCAGCGGATGCAACAGGGCGAATCAGAAATTTTTGTGGCTCAAAACGGAACCGAACTGTGCGGATTTACTCAATTATATCCCCTGTTTTCATCCACCCGTATGAAACGGCTGTGGTTACTTAATGATTTGTATGTAGCCCCGCCCTATCGTGGCAAAGGAAAATCAAAACAGCTTATTGAAGCCGCTAAAAATTTATGTCGGCAAACCAATGCCTGTGCTGTAATGCTTGAAACTGCCAAAAGCAATCTAATCGGGAATAACCTTTACCCTGCTATGGGTTTTGAATTAAATACTGAATTTAATTTTTACGAATGGCCCTGTCCATAATCCGTTTTTTTACCGGCAAAGTCATATAAATGTCGGTAATTTGTAGCCTTGGCTTAACTAATTATACTGAATGAATATGAAACAATATTTATTAATTACCCTTGCTGCTTTAGCGCTTGTGGCGTGCAGCAACAACCAAAAAGTGCAGCATGAAACACAACAGTTTTTAGATGCCTACAATAAAAAATATGTTGAACTCTCGATTGTGGCCAACGAATCACAGTGGAAAGTAAACACCATGATTGTAGAAGGCGACAGCACCAATGCTGTTGCAGCCGAAGAAGCCAATAAAGCCTATGCTGCCTTTACCGGAAGCAAAGAAAACATAGAGGCCGCTAAAAAATACCTGCAACAAAAAGACAAGCTCACCGAATTGCAGGTAAAACAACTCAACAAAATACTCTACCTCGCAGCCAACAATCCCGAAACCCTTAAGGCCATGGTAGATGAGCGCATCAAGGCCGAGACTGCACAGATAGAAAAACTTTTCGGATATAATTTCACCATCAACGGCAAATCTGTTTCAACCAATGACATTGATGAAATACTCGGCTCCGAAAATGACTTAACCAAACGTCAGGCAGCCTGGGAAGCGAGCAAAGAAGTAGGCAAAACACTGAAAGACGGATTAGCCAACCTGCAACATTTGAGAAACAAAACCGTAAAAGGTTTGGGTTACTCCGATTTTTTCACCTACCAGGTATCAGATTACGGCATGACTACAGATGAGATGATGCAGCTAAACAAACAATTTATTAAAGAACTGTGGCCATTGTACCGCGAACTTCACACCTTTGCCCGATATGAACTGGCGAAAAAGTATGGAGCCAAAGAAGTGCCCGATATGATACCTGCACATTGGCTCACAAACCGCTGGGGACAAGACTGGGGTGCTATGATTGAAGTGGAAGGACTCAACCTCGACTCCTCTTTAAAAACAAAGGATGCCGAGTGGATAGTGAAAGAAGGAGAACGTTTTTACAAGAGTTTAGGTTTTGAATCATTACCCGAAACTTTCTGGCAAAAATCAAGTTTGTATCCGGTAGCCCCAGATGCCCCCTACAAAAAAAACAACCATGCCAGTGCCTGGCACATGGATTTAAACCGCGATGTACGCTCGCTAATGAGTGTGATGCCAAATACCGAATGGTATGAAACCGTGAACCACGAACTGGGACATATTTATTATTACCTTAGCTATAGCACTCCCCAAATACCTCCATTGATGCGTGAAGGAGCCAACCGGGCCTACCACGAAGCATTTGGCACCATGATAGGACTCGCAGCCAT
>JAIEQT010000594.1 GCA_019747455.1 Chitinophagaceae bacterium
TTTTGCACTTTTGGTTTTGCGGATTATAGTGATTTGGTGGGGGGGGTAAAAGGAGATTGGCTCTTGTTTTTGCGATAAATAAGACAAGAGACATTCTCTAAAACT
The DNA here is from genome assembly GCA_019747455.1 of Chitinophagaceae bacterium. Lineage (GTDB taxonomy): Bacteria > Bacteroidota > Bacteroidia > Chitinophagales > Chitinophagaceae > Sediminibacterium. Next base: position 106 of record JAIEQT010000594.1, read on the forward strand.
CCAGGAGGCAATGTAACTTCCACCTCTTTTTTAATTGCAGGAGTTTTATATTCCATAGCCTTCTTAATATCATCTCCAAACCTTATTTTATCGGCAATAGCTGCACCCACATGGGCATTAGGAAACCTGCAGTTTAGAGCATCAATAGCTGAAATACCTGGTTGTATTTTCAGGGTAAACAACATGTTTTTTAGAAATTCATAACCCATAAATTTACCTCCAGCATTTAATTTTGCAGTGTAGGGTACAAATTCGCTTTTGCTAGTTGATATTACATTATAAAATCTCCTGTCATGAAGAAAAAGAACCAGTTCTTCCTTAGATAAGCCCCCCCTTTATGGACTTCCATGGGTTGTAATATGTTTTTTCCCTCTTCTAATGCCCTTAATAAGCAATAACACTCAAAAAGAATTTTTGCTTCTATGTTGAGTCTATTAGCGCGATAATAAGATCCCCCAAATCCTAGTAAAAACATCTGTTCCCACCCCTTTCCCGAAGCCGGATCTTCTAAGCTACGAAACATAGCTGAATACTCTTTACTTGAGGAACCTAGAAATTTTTCATATACGTCAAAAAATAATTCTTTTTTTGCTTCTTTATCTTCTTCTGGCCTAAGTGGGCCACTCAATGATCGTTTTAGTGGCATAAGTTCAATTTGAAAAATTGTGAATAATGATTCCATTTATTAACCAAATTGGTTATATCTCCAGTGGATACCTCCTAAAACAACAATATCATAATATTCATTTTTCCAATCTTCAAATACTTTTGAGAAGAGGAATTTTTTAGGTAAAAATGAAAAATTATTAGATACCCGACCACCAAACAATCCTTCGACACCCGAATGTGTTGGAGAGTTGCTAAAATTGTATTCTAAGAGGGTTCCTGTATTATATTCAAGTCCAATTAATCGAAGTATACTTAATACTTCATGTAAGCTATGCATACCTCCACCAACAAGGTAACCGATCATGGCAAATAAATATTCTTTAAATAGCTCTGTTTTTTCGTCGAAATTTCCAAAAGTAAAAGCTGCGGCTAAACCAGTCCCTGTAGATCCTGATGGACCAGCACCAAATACTTCATTTCGTAAATCAAGTTGCTGATAATAAATATTGCCAGATGTCTCAGCTGAGACCTTATTTTTTGGTGCTGCTGCGGGAGCAATACGCGTGTACATGTCAATACCGCGGTTTCTGGCTTGTATATTGATGAACCCCGTTGTTGGTTCTGAAATAATACCAGGTAACGTTGTTGGAGTATAACTTGTTTTTCCCTTGCGTCCACGCCATTTTTCATTAATAAACTGCCCTGCCCCGTCAACGCGCATTCTTTTTATCCAGTTTGAATAGAGAATAGATTTATTGTCATCTTCTCCTTGGATGAAAAGGCGGGGGATCTCATTGTGAATGTTTAGCAAAGTCTCTACAGGAAAGCCATTCTTTAGGGCAATCATAGATTCATTCCACATCTGCTTATTACTGTTTGCTGGCGAATCGGAAATACGACCAAACCAACAAGTAGTATTTGTGCTACCATAAAGATACAGCCCAACCTTTTCTGTAAATAACCTCTCTACTGCATCAATTCCATGTATTTGCTTTTTATTGTTGAGAAACTGTAGGATACCTGCTGATACACATTTAATAGCTTCATTAGAAAAAGAGGGGTTTGTTAAGGCTATTAGCCCGAGTTTTGTGTCGCACAATTTACGTCGATTTTGACTGATTTCTGTTTTATAGGGTGTTAATAGATGGTTATTCGGTAGCCCGCGAGCCTCCTCTATGCGAGCATAGACAACACGTTTGCTGATGTTT
>JAIEQT010000454.1 GCA_019747455.1 Chitinophagaceae bacterium
ATAAGCAACGCAACTGGAAATGCCAAACTCATTATTGGATAGCCAAATTTCTGTGCAATACCAATAGCCATTGGAACGAAGATTAGCGCCCTTGTGGTTTTAGATTGAAACAGAACTCCGCTAAAAAGCATCACAAAAGTTAGGCCTAGATATAAAATCCAAAATGGGGTTGCTTTTGTAATATTAAAGTGAGTGAATAAGGCGTCAATCATACTAGCAGGAAGATCTGTAGTATCAAGACCAATACCCAATGCGTAGGCTCCGGCTGAAAAAATCATCAAATGCCATGGTATATCAACGTCATTCCATTTTACAACACCTACTTTTGGGAACAGTGCTACAATAGCACCCATTAATGCAACTACAGTCTGTGATATGCCATGATATTTATCTGTAGCCCACAAGGTTAGAACAACAACAAATATGGCGATGGATTTATATTCATTAATGGTCATTTTACCCATCAATTTATATTCCTTTCGCAACCTGTCCATACCTCCAGCAATTTGTGGTGTTTGTTCACTTGCCTTCATCGGAAAGATTAGCTTTGTTCCAAAAAACCAGCCGATTAAAATAAGAATAATTGATAGAGGAAACGCAGCAATAAACCAATCTTGAAAGCCAAAAAACTTTCTACCTAATGCTCCAGCAATGATAGAACCCGCCAACAAATTAGCACCAGAACCGGTTATAAAGCCGCTTGCGCCTACAGTAATCTGATAAAGATTTTGAAGCACGATGTTTCTCCCGAAATTATTACGATGGGTTGCACCCGCTCCATAAATAGCCGCAATAACCATAAAAATCGGCAAAAGAATAGTAGCTTTTGCTGTAGTGGCAGAAATGAAAATAGATAAAACAAGATTGATGGCGATAAAGCTGAAAAAAATCCATGTGGCGTTCTTGCCAAAACGTATTACAAACCATAAGGCAAACCGCTTAGCTACATGAGTAGTTACCAACATACTAGCAAGTATAAATGATAAAATATTTAGCCACATTACCGGATGCCCTAATTGTGCGTACGCTACTTCTTCTGAAGTTACTCCAGTGATTACCATTGCGAGTATCACTATTAATGAAGTAAGGTAATTTGGAATAGCTTCTGTTATCCATAAGATGATGGCGGCAGCAAAAATAGCCAACATCGCATAATTAATCTGACTAAATTTAATATTGCCCAATTCTTTTAACCGTTGTAAACCGCCTGATTGAAGTACATCGGCCTTAGCATGGTTGAGATAAGAAATATCTGCGAAATAATAGATAAAAATAAAGGATACTATTGCCGCTGGTAAACCGAATATCTTCATCCATCTTTCGAAACCAACTTTTTCAGTAGTTTTGAATAGTTCAACTCGATAGTTGTTCATATCCAAAGGATCGATAATTTCTTCGATATCTGTAGGCCTTTTAGTTTTCATTGTTATAGAATTACCATTTCGTAAATGGCTTTTTGATTAACATGGCATTATAATATTTTTGATCACCCGTCACTTCTACACCTAACCACAAGGGTCTTTCAAAATAATCATCTTCAGCCTCAAGTTCTATTTCAGCAATTATAAGACCCTGATTTTCTCCATAAAATTCGTCTACCTCGAACATATAATGTGGCTTTGCATTTATTTGAAATCGAGTTTTATCAATAACACCAGGCTCACAAATAGTCAATAGCTGTTCTGCTTCTGCTAAGGGAATTTCTATTTCCCATTCATATCTAGATACTCCAGAGTCATTGCCAATACCTTTTACCGTAAGAAAACCTGATGAGCCTTTGATTCGAACCCGGACTGTACGTTCTGGAACGGATGATAAGTACCCTTGTTTGATACGTATTTCTTTAACAGCTTCCTTTTTAAAAACATCAGAATTAACTAAAAACTTTCTTTCTATTTCTTGGCTCATATTGACTTTGTAAATCTT
>JAIEQT010000620.1 GCA_019747455.1 Chitinophagaceae bacterium
TTGGTAGGATTTCCAAATGCAGGAAAATCTACCTTACTCTCCGTTATCACTGCTGCCAAACCTAAGATTGCTAATTATGCTTTTACTACATTAATACCACAATTAGGTATGGTGGAATATCGAGACTCTAAGTCTTTTTGCGTAGCCGATTTGCCCGGCATTATTGAAGGCGCTGCTGAAGGCAAAGGGCTTGGTCATCGATTTTTACGACATATTGAAAGAAATGCCGTTTTACTTTTTTTAATTCCTGCAGATAGTAACGATCATCGTAAAGAATTTGAAATTCTAAAAAATGAGTTGGCTTCCTATAATCCGGAAATGTTGCAGAAGGATTTCGTCATTGCTATCAGCAAAAGTGATATGTTAGATCAAGAATTAAAGGACGCTATTAGCAAAGAGCTTCCTGATAATATACCCCACCTTTTTATATCCTCGGTTACCAATCAGGGGCTTATGGCGCTCAAAGATCTATTGTGGGAAGCACTTAATAAAAGAGAAGAAAATATATAACTATTTGGTTAACAATTAGTTAACATAACCTACTAATTTAGTTGGGTTACCTTTTTACTGTTTCTGTATTAATGTGTAAAGTGTACACTAAGTGATGATGCTTGCTGCTATGAGAGAACGATTATTTCATCATCAAAAAAACTTTTATGAAAAAGCAAAATTTCAGAATGATTGTTAAAAGAGTGTTGTTGGGTCAGTTATTTACCGCTTTGGTTTTTTTATCTGCAAACGCTTCAGTTTCTCCGGTTCGTAATTTCGATATCGCCAATACTACTAAAACAGATGTAAAGTTTAAGGGTATCGATAGTAAGAACATGCTGGGATTTCAGGTTAAATATGCAAACCCAAGTGGTAAGGCATTCGACTTTGTAGTTCGTGATGCATACAACGAAGTAATATTCCGCGAAACCTATACTACAACTGATTTTAACAAAACCATCAAATTAGAGAAAGACGAGTTCAGTGCATTAAGTTTTTCAATCGAAGACACATTTAATAATGTGATTGAAAAATACAATGTACAGTTAGAACCGCTCGCTGCTAATAAAGATGTAGTGATCAAAAAAGGTTAATCCGTTATTGGAATTAATTGCAAACTCTGTGGTCCACTAGTAACACTACTGAAGCCACGTAATGCAAATGTGTAGCTTTTTCCCGCTTCTGCTGTAAAATTCGGAAACTGGAAAAGCTGCACATTTGTTCCTGCTACATATACTGATACATTAAAAGTTCCGGGATCAAATGCAGTGTAGCCAAGTAAAGAGCTATTGCTTATATGATCCGTTGCACTTCGGTTAGTAAACATATTGGCAGAAGTTCCTTGTCTGATATCAACCGTTACATTCCCTTTATAAAAATGCAAGAATCGGATATTCGCTTTTCCGGTAGGAGGTGTTAGTCTTTCATCTTGCAAAAAACTCACCTTCATAGAGGTGGTGGAATCGTAGAGGTATAAAGTATAAAAATTATTGGCGGCAACACCCAAAGCCGAAGAGAATAATATAGTTCCAGCTTGCGTGATAGTAAACGATGGTGTATTCGTACCTATACCCTTATAAGAAGACGAATTACCATAACCTATACTTCCAATTTGCAATGTTCCGCCTACATTAAAATCAAGATTCGTGCTATTCGGCACTAGATTAATTACCCGAACATTAGCAGTACCTTCAGACGATTTTTTACAAGCTGAGAAAATTATTACTACTAAGAGTAATAAATAGATGCCTTTTTTCATGGCGGTATTTTCCTCAAATATAATCAATCTACCCTACTGCTTCGCTCTGTAAACTTCTGGTAGCCTTTTTGCGGTCTTCTTCATTAAGAATCGTTTTACGCATCCGAATATTCTTAGGCGTAACCTCAATACACTCATCTTGTTGAATATATTCCATACACTCTTCCAGGGTAAACTGA
>JAIEQT010000154.1 GCA_019747455.1 Chitinophagaceae bacterium
GTAAATTGTAGATGCGGCGGCCTTTTGCGGTGGTGGGGTCACATTTACTCCGGCTGATCTCATCCTCAATTTGAACGTACTATTAATCGACATTTTTTCAAAATTCTTGTAGGATACTAATCTATTACAAAACAGGATATTGGTATTGGAAAAAGATCGCATTGAACCTTGGCAATCCTTTGATGAAATTCCTCAGATTCAAATTGAGGGAATATCAAAACACTTTGGTAACTTTCCGGCTCTTCGAAAACTTGACCTTGAAATTTATAAGGGTGAGTTCTTTTCATTGCTTGGCAGTTCCGGATGTGGGAAAACAACGTTACTTAGAATTTTGGGTGGGTTCGAAAATCCATCGCACGGTAGAATCTTAATTGATGGCGTCGATATCACAAAGTTGCCGCCTTACAAACGCCCCATTAATATGATGTTTCAATCTTATGCATTATTCCCCCATATGTCCGTAGAAGAAAATGTATGCTTTGGTTTAAAGCAAGAACATCTTTCAAAAAAAGAAATCATCAACCGCGCTGAACATTATTTAGAGTTGGTGGACATGATTGATTTACGAAAGCGTTCCCCTGATCAATTATCGGGCGGTCAGCGGCAACGCGTTGCATTGGCTCGGTGTCTTGCAAAACAACCGCGCGTTTTATTGTTAGACGAACCCATGGCTGCGCTGGACAAACGACTGCGAGAAAAAACACAATTTCAATTGGTTAACATTCAAGAAAAAGTTGGCATCACGTTTATTATGGTTACTCATGATCAAGAAGAAGCCATGACCATGTCAACGCGTCTGGGCATTATGCGCGGCGGGGAAATATTACAGGTAGGCACGCCAAAAGAAATTTATGAATATCCTAACTCTCAATATGTAGCAACCTTTATCGGAAACGCCAACGTATTAAATGGTGTGGTTACGGAAACCCATCAAGATCATTCAGTTATTCAAAATGATGAAAATGATTGCACGATTTATGTTTCACCTGCATCAAGCGCAGCCGTGGATTCTTTGGTCAGCATATCATTGCGTCCCGAAAAGATTCTTATTTCCAAAGAACCGTTTGATGTTGATTACAATGTTCTAAGTGGTGTGGTTGATGAAATTGCATATTGGGGTGATGTATCGATGTATCATATTCAGCTGGAATCAAAACAAATCATTCAAATTATGGTTCCAAATTTATTGCGTGGCGCCAACCGTCCCATTACGTGGAATGATAAAGTATACTTACATTGGAAACCACAAAATGGTGTGGTGTTGGTCAGCTAATGAATAAAAAAACGGTTAAAATAAAACGCATAAAAAAGTGGGCAACATCCTTAAGACCCAATGAAAAACACGTATTAATTTTGCCGTACTTATGGTGCATTTTATTTCTGCTTATTCCATTTTTAATTTTGTTAAAAATTAGTTTATCCGATTATATATTTGGCACGCCACCTTTCAGCCCTATTTTTGAATGGGTGGATGAACGATACCTTCGCATCCAATTATTCATTAATAACTATGAATTCTTTTTTACAGATTACATTTATATTCGTGTTTATCTTGAATCAATTTTAATGGCATTGGTTTCAACATGCATTGCTATCATAATTTCTTACCCCTTTGCCTATGCAATTTATAAGTCTTCCCCCACTATAAAGCTGTTGCTAATACTCTTAATTATTTTGCCGTTTTATACCTCGTTTTTGTTGCGGGTTTATGCATGGGTTGGGTTATTAAGTGCCCAGGGTGGAATTAACGCCGCATTAATATGGCTTGGAATTATTCATGAGCCTTTAAAATTACTGTATACAAAATTCGCAGTTATCATTGGTATTGTCTATTGTTATTTACCCTTTATGATCATCCCACTATATATGTCACTTAACAAAATGGATCGGGAATGTTTAGAGGCCGCCTATGATCTCGGATGTCAT
>JAIEQT010000235.1 GCA_019747455.1 Chitinophagaceae bacterium
ATTGATTGTTAGTCTCCAAATGGTTTGGTGGCTGATCAATATTATCTTCTCCACTACGCCCCTCCTATCAATCAAATACTTTATTGCTAAATGCTGGTATATCATTCCTTTCTGTGTATTACTGCCGCTCGTTATACAAACAAAAAAACATTGGGTAATACTGGCTACTTGCTTATGTATTAGTATGAGTAGCATGATCATACTGGCTATCATTAGACATGCTGGTTTTCAATTTTCGTTTGTAGGCATCAATAAAAGTCTTTTCCCTTTTTTTAGAAATCATGTTAATTATAGCGCGCTGTTAGTATGCCTGTTTCCAACCGGTTATATTTTTTTAAAAGCATCAAAGCCAAAAACCAACCTACAATTAGTTATAGGTTTTTTACTCATAGTGGCCTTTGCAGGATTAATACTGGCATACTCTCGTGGTGCTTGGCTAGCATTACCCATTGGAATATTGGCGTACTGGTTTATCCAAAAGGGAATTATTCGGGTAGCCATAACCTTTACTGCCATGGCAATAATCTCTTCAGTTATCTTTTTATTTCAAAACCAACGATTTTTAGCTTTCCAACCCAATCACGATCAAACGTATTTCCATGAAAAATTACATGAGCATTTAACCGCTACAGTTACTTTAGAAGATGTTTCGAATGGCGAAAGAATATATCGTTGGATTGCCGGAGCTTATATGGTAGTTAACAAACCTATTACCGGATTTGGCACAAATAGCTTTTATCCTGCCTATAAATCATATACACTTCCAGCTTATAAGACCTGGGTTAGCAATAACCCCGATCATTCAACAGTTCATAATTATTTTTTGCTGGTAACTATTGAACAAGGACTTCCCGGTTTATGTATTTTTTTAGTACTTATCGTATATATGTTTACATGCTGCCAAAAAGTATATATCCATGCTGCCAACCCACTTTATAAACAACTGGCTATTTGCGCAGGTACAACCCTGGCCATGATATTATTCCTTAACTTTTTTAGCGACCTTTTAGAAACCGACAAAATAGGAGGGTTATTTTGGTTGATCGTTAGCTTAATAATTGTAATGGAGAAAGAAAAAATTAATATTCAAGACAGCGTTGTGTAAGCTATTGGTATCTCTACATTAGGTTTTAAGTAAAATTTAATATTTCTCACTTAAACATATACTATCTTAAGGCATCCAATAATAAAATCATCCAACATGAAATCCTTTTTTACCTTTTTTGCTGCTTTATTAGCGCTTGTTTCCCTCTTACTTTATGTATGGCTACCAGAAGAAAGAAAAAAGAAAATTACGGGTGCTTAGTTTACTTCTCTCTGCTTCCATTTATAACTGCCAAACTTGCCCAGCCAACCAGCTATAACCGTATATATAATATGCAGCGGTTGTAAAAATGGAAATACCCAAAGTCTTTGTTGTACCGAGAAAAAGTTGGCAACAGGAATCATGAAACTTAATTCTATAGCTGTTTTAAAAAGAAGCAATAAAATTGTTTGCGTGCATAGCCATTCATTCCAAAGCCCAGCTATAAAAGCAACTAAGATTAGCGCATTGAAGAGATACACAATTAACAGTACATAAAATACTGTTTTATCGGCGTAGCTATCCGCTTTACTTGCCCAACGAATCCGCTGTTGAAAAAAAGCATGCCAGCTGCTTACAGGAGCTGTATAAACAATAGCAGCTCTATGAAATAAAAAACCCATATACAAATTCAATAGACTTACCACCAAAAGGTAGAAGTTGGAGTTGTTCAAAAGCTAGATTTGAAGAGTTTGTAGCAAGTGGAAAAATAGTGTTTAAAAAACAACACAAAGAAAATGAAAGAGGCTTTATATTTAAAAGATATAAAAATGAGTTAAAAAGCGATAATCATTTAGTAAGCTCACTAGATTTTGCAACTAATGAATATATGAACCAAGTTGC
>JAIEQT010000394.1 GCA_019747455.1 Chitinophagaceae bacterium
TTAAATAAGTTATTGTCATATCTGAAGATTCTGCCCATGCCACTCATCATATGGTAAAGGATATGGCAATGGAAAAACCAGTCTCCACCAGACTCGTTTGCGGCAAATTCTATAGTATCTCTTTCCATTGGCATAATATCTATGACATTTTTCATTGGCGCATAATCACCTTGCTCATTTAACACTCGGAAATCATGTCCATGTAAATGCATGGGATGTCTCATCATGCTATTATTGTATAGAATTATTCTAACGTTTTCCCCTTTCTTGATTAAAATCTGATCGGATTCTGAAATCACTTTATGGTCAAGGCTCCAGACATAGCGGTTCATGTTTCCTGTTAGCTCAAATTTCAATTCTTTCCACGGTTCCTTGGGTAATGTCGTTTTTTTGGTAGCCCGCAATAGATTATAATTAAGCGTAACTAAGTCTTTGTTACTTTGTATTTCAGCAGTATCATTGCTTGGCTGAATTTGAATAGTGTCTTTAGGGTTTTCAGGGCCTGTTATTTCGGGGTACATGACGGTATTCATATCCATTGCCTGATTTTGCATGCTCATTCCTTTCATCTCAATCAAATTCCCCTTCATGTCGATCATGTCATTCATCATTTTCATGCCAGCAAAGTATTTTGGACGCCGCATTTTGGCAGCAGGAATCTTGTCTCCACTACCCAACCACAGAGAGGCATATTTCGTGCGATCTTCAGGTGTTACTAAAAACTCATAACTTTTGTTATCAGGAATGCTGACCACTACGTCGTAAGTTTCAGAAACAGCGATGAGCAATCGATCAACTTCTACGGGTTCTACATCATTGCCATCGCTTGCTATTACAGTTATTTTTCCGCCGGAATAAGAAAGCCAGAAGTAATCCGATGCTCCAGCATTGGCTATGCGTAATCTTACTTTGTCACCTGCCTTGAATTGTGGTTGCTCATATTGGTTTTTGCCGTTGATTAAAAAGTTATCGTAGTAGATATCGGTCAAATCCATTGCACTCATCCGCTTCCATTCATTGCTAAGCTTTGTTTTAAAACAGCCCTTTTTTATTGCTTCAGCATAACTTTGTGTACTACCCTTTTGTATAGCAAACCAATCAGAAGCAGCATGTAAGCTCCGCTGTACTTCTTTGGGATTCATGTCTGTCCATTCACTTATTATGATAGGTATGGTTGGTATATCCCATTCCTTCCCTTTATTGATGATGAATGCCCCATACATTCCTATTTGTTCCTGTAATCCGCTATGGCTGTGATACCAATGTGTGCCATATTGGATAATAGGAAACCTATAGATATAGGTAGCGTTCGGTTTTATTGGCATTTGTGTCAGGTAAGGAACACCATCTTCCTTGTTTGGCAGAAACAAACCATGCCAGTGTAGGGTTGTGTTTTCTTTAAGCTTATTATGCACCACAATCTCTGCAGTGTCGCCTTGGGTAAATGTTAGCGTAGGCATTGGAATTTGCCCATTAACGGCGATAGCTCTCTTCTTTTTCTTGCCAAATGTTACGGTAGTGTCTGTAACATATAACTCATAATGGACTGTACGTGGCGGCGCATTATTTAGCATGGTTTTAATCTTTTCCAATCCAGTTGATATCGGTGTTTTCACCGTATCTTTTTTATTCATGTTTTTATCGAGTACAATCTGTCCACATACCCCAGTATATCTGCTTAGTAGAATCAAAACAATTAAAGATCTTTTCATTTGTATTTATATGTTTCACAATAGTTCGTTAAACTTTTATGAGAATAGTTGAATAGGAGTAAAAAAAACTCAATAAGCAGCAATTTTAGGAAGAGTCTTCTAACCCAACTTCTACTTTGCATGACTATCGAGGGTAATACTATTTATAAAAATCTAATAACAAGGATACTAAACAAGATACCATCAATTAATAAATGGAGGCAAGATTTTTTGATTGA
>JAIEQT010000074.1 GCA_019747455.1 Chitinophagaceae bacterium
GGCAGATATACTGCCAGCGTTGACAGAACAGGGATTATTGGTTTATTCAACCTGCTCTTATTCTGTAGAAGAAAATGAAATGATAGCCGAATGGCTGATTCATAAAATGGATATGGAGCCAGTTTTTATTCCTGTAGACCCAACATGGAATATTGAAGAAACAGCACCCAATGGTTTTAGATTTTATCCTAACAAATTAAAAGGGGAAGGTTTTTTTATAGCTGTATTTCGAAAGAAAAATAAAGTAATTTATAACACTATTGCTGAGCATAAACTAACTTTTCTGAATAATACAGAGAAACAGGCCGTAGATCAATTTTGTAGTTTGTCCGATCAGTATGTTTACTTTAAAAATCAGGAAACTATACGGGTTTTTAATACTCATTTTCAACAGGCTTTACAACAACTGGCCGCTAATCTGTATATCAAAAAAGCAGGTATTGCCATGGGAGCATTAAAGGGGAAGGATTTGGTGCCAGCACACGATTTTGCACTAGCCAATTTTAATAAGGATACCGTTCAGCAAGTTGCATTAGATGCGTTAGAGGCAATGGATTATTTACGTAAAAAAGATTTTGCTGTTGAAGGACCGAAGGGTTGGGTACTATTTACTTATCAGAATCTGGGTCTTGGCTGGGCTAAATTATTATCCAATCGACTAAATAACTATTATCCCTCAGCATGGAGAATACGAAAAGATAGTTTTTAAATGCTAATTTTACGGCATGCCACGTAAACCCTTATTGTTTGCCTTATTGTTAGCCATTAGTTTGTATGGCTATGCGCAAGATAAATTGGTAATTGCCGGTAATCCGGGTGATTTTTATACTACCCATATCGTTTCAGAAAAAGAATCATTATACAGTATCGGTAGAGCCTACGTAATAGGCCCCAAACAAATAGCCAATTATAATCGTATCAATCTAAATGATATACTACCCATTGGTTATTCATTGAGGATTCCACTAACGGCTGCAAATTTCTCTAGTAATAAGGCCAATGATAATGATGAACCGGTGTATCATGTTGCGCAGAAGGGCGACAATTTATTCAAGCTTAGTCAACGTTATAATAAAGTAAAAATTAGTTTGTTAAGGGAATGGAACGATTTGAGAACAGATAATATAAAAAGTGGACAAGCTATTATTGTAGGATATATTCCCTCGCCTAAGCTTACACAAGCTATGGCTACGGATCCTAATCAAGTATTTGTAAAGCCACCGGTAGTTACAAAACCTACAGATCCTTCCCGAACACCTCTTGATCATCCTAATGTATTGGATGCTAAAAAAGATGGATCCAGAGAAGTGAAAGGAGAAATGAAACCCCTTACCGATGATCAAATTATGGCATTGCGCGAGGCAGAGTTCAAAGCTAAAAGAGATGCGCAAGAGTCATTAGATAAAATGCCACCGGTAATTGCCGGACCGTTACCCAAAGATCCACCCACGGAATTTAAAACACCGGATGCAGATCTAAGCTATTCTCCCAAACAAAATGATGAAGGATATTTTGCACTTTTATTTCCAGTAAATGATGGCAGTAAATCATTCAAGTCGGATGCCGGAGTGGCAAGTACTTTTAAAACGAATAGTGGATTAACAGACCGAAAATTTTACGTGTTGATGAATGACGTATTGCCGGGCACCATCGTGCGCGTTGTGGCGCCAAATAATAAATCAATTTGTGCAAGGGTATTGGGTGGGTTACCAAGTATCAAGAATGGCCCCTCCTTATTATTGAGAATGAGCACACCTGCTGCAGCAGCACTGGGAATAAAAGAAAGCAGTTTTACCGTAACTATCAGTTATGCGCAATAGTTTGTATGAACTTTTTTGATATACTCACTTATTCAGGAACTTTTGTTTTCGCTATAACAGGTGCTATCAAAGCGCGTACGCAACAAATGGATATTTTTGGAGGGGCTGTATTGG
>JAIEQT010000122.1 GCA_019747455.1 Chitinophagaceae bacterium
AATCGTAATTATAGTATGAGCTATATGTTTTCTTACGGGCCATTTTCCCATACCGGTTTCAAAGCTGAATATGTAATGGGTAAGCATAGTTTTATGTTAGGCGTTGCCAATCCAACCGATTACCATTCTGCTAATTTCTCAGCGAAATATATCATTGGCCAATATGCTATTTCTATGCTCGATGAGAAACTAAAGTTTTATATCAATTACCAAGGCGGCAAGCCGCACGATAGTGCTATTATAAACCAGATAGATTTTGTCGCTACCGCCACTCTATCATCCAAATTTAGCATTGGTTTTAATGCTACAGAATCGATGTATAGAGCCATAGCATTAGCTAAAAAGGGGCCTATGAATGATTGGAGGGGCGAAGCCGTTTACCTGAATTACGATCCGACACCTACGTTAGGATTTACGCTTAGAAGTGAGGTATTCATGGATAATAAAATTATTACCCCGCTTTTTGCTGCCACCCCAGCCGGAGGAAATGTATTTGCCAATACTCTATCTGCCAATATAAAAGCTGAGAAAAATTTAACTATTATTCCGGAACTGCGCTACGAAAGAGGCAGTCAGCCTATTTTCACGGGTAAAGATGGCAATGCAATACAAAATACAGCAAGCTTCTTAGTAGCAGCTATATACCGATTCTAGATGCAAACCCTATTTTTCGTATGTTCGGAAAATGAAATGGGTTCTTAAAGGAATACAAGCCGTTTACAGTATCTATGCCTTATGCACATTTGTTATTGTTATGCTGCTTGTATTTCCTTTTATCCTCTGTTGCCTTCCCTTTGGGAAAATTAAAGGAGGAAACCTTATTTATCGATTTTGTAGGATATGGGCACAAACCTGGTATTATACCATTGGCGTTCAACACCGGGAAATATATGAAGTGCCGCATAACAAAACGAGGCAATATATTTTTGTTGCTAACCACATTTCGTACATGGACATCCCTCCGATTGTACTAGCTACTCATCAGCCCATTAGGGCATTGGGTAAAGCCGAAATGGTTAAAGTACCCATATTCGGTTGGATTTACCGAGCAGCCGTAATATTAGTAGATAGAAGCAATGCCCAGGCTCGTGCCAAAAGTGTTCGTGCTCTAAAAGCAGCTATCAAAAAAAATATTTCAATCATCATCTTTCCGGAAGGAACTTTCAATGAAACAAAAAAGCCATTGAAATCTTTTTATGACGGCGCTTTCCGAATTGCTGTTGAATCACAAACGCCTATTAAACCTTTACTGTTAGTTGATACCTTAAAACGACTTCATTATAAATCTGTATTTTCCTTAACGCCCGGTGTTAGTAGGGTTATTTATTTAGAAGAAATTCCGGTTACCAACCTTACGCAAAAAGATATTCCCGCCCTGAAAGAAAAAGTGTACAAAATAATGGAAGAAGGATTACAACGCTATGTTCAATATCCCAACCCATAGCCTATTTTTGATAAAAAGAATTTGTTCGCCGAAGTTATTATACCGCTTGCACTCCCTAAAAACTATACCTGGAAGATTCCTCCGGGTATGGAAACCGCCATACAACCGGGTATTCGGATAGAAGTATCTTTACGCAAGAAAAAATACGCCGGTATCGTAAAAAAAATAGTTACAGATCTATCCCCCGCTATAAAACCGGCTTCCCTATTAAATATTCTCGATACAGCACCCATTATACATCCTACACAATTAGCCTTTTGGGAATGGATGGCCAACTATTATATGTGCTCAGAAGGTGAGATCATGCAAGCTGCCGTACCTGCTAATCTTAAATTATCTAGCGAAAGTATACTACAATGGAATGAAGAAAGAGATACTGATTTCAGTGACCTGACCGATAAAGAATATATTGTTGCAGAAGCACTCGAACTAAGAAAAGAATTAAAACTCAGTGAAGTACAAGAAATACTTGATTCTAATAACACCTATCCGATC
>JAIEQT010000561.1 GCA_019747455.1 Chitinophagaceae bacterium
GTCTTCCGATCTTTAAAAATTTTCTTGCTCGCAAACTACGGGTATTATCTTCGTCAAATAATCGTCTCATTTCTTTACTTTATAATAAAATCAAATAATAGGGCTAATTGCACCACTGGCAAATATAAAAAAGAGCTATACATCAAACTTTTTGCTGCAGGGATATCTTTTGTTTGATACAGCTTAAGTGCTTGTCTTAAAAATAAAAGTCCACAAACAAGGACGATCATCACATACGTGTATCCACCAAAATTGTAGAAAAAAGGCATCGTGCTCACTGGTATTAAAATAAGTGTAGATAAAACCACTAAAGAAGCACTTACTTTGTCTTTCTTCGTGGTTGGCAACAGGCGGAAACCTGCGCGCTTATAATCATCATCCAAAACCCAAGCGATTGCCCAAAAATGGGGGAACTGCCAAACAAATTGAATCAAGAAAAGTATAATCGGTATCCACGATATATGTGGATTTTCAAATGCTGCAAAATAACCGATAAGGGGTGGCAGTGCGCCAGGTATGGCCCCTACAAATACGGCAATTGGGGATTTACGTTTCAAGGGAGTATAAACAAAAGCATAAAGGAGTATGGAAAAAACAGATAATAGGCCAGTCAGAAAATTTAATTTGACCAGGATTAAGGTTCCTAGAATACCCATAAATAAGCTCATCACGAGTGCTTTTCCTGTTGTCATCCTACCAGAGGGTATGGGCCTATCTTTTGTTCGATCCATTAGCTTATCTAGATCTTTTTCAATAATCTCATTAAACCCATTCGCTGCTGCAGTAACAAGGAAACCACCCAAAGTGAGTATCATCCAGTACTTCCAATTGATGTTTCCCTGCTCTTTACTCCCTATCAAAAAAGAAACAGAAGCAGAAAACACGACCGTAAGCGTAAGCCTAAGTTTAATCAACTTATTAAAATCCGAGATAAACACGTTCATGCGAATGGTTGATTATACATTTTATTCCTTCCTAATAAAAGCATTAAATAAAACTGTGTACCAAATAACAAACACGCAAGTGTAATATGGGCTGCTTGTGCTGTAGGAGGCAAGGAAAAATACGATAGAGATAAGCCCGCTATAATTTGTAAAACAAGTGCGAAAAGGATAGATACACCATATTTAAACTGAGGGGTACCTGGTAGATATCGACGTCTGATCATTAAAAACAAAAGAACATTTATAAAAACAACAAACACCGCTAAATCACGATGCAAATTGAAGTTGAATCCAATGTTTGATACCCATGATGCCCTGTTTAAATTATTCATAAGCGAGGCTACTGCATCTACTTGTTCGCGCACTTCGGTACCTAAAGCGATTTGAAAAACTGTTAATAATACTGCGAAGATAGCTAACAACCTGACCCACAACAGCCTCACACCAGTCCTCTCCTCCCTCTCGACAAGCTCAGGATACGGAGAAGCTACTTGATACGTATAAATACTAACAGCCACGATTACCAAAGCAACCAACATATGTACCGTAACCACCCAAGCCAACAAATTGGTAGAAACGACCAAAGAACCCAACCATGCTTGAAATATAATCAGTAAAACATTAAGCAAACTTAAGAAAAAGATTCGCTTACGCGATTTAAGATAGGCTACTGAAAAGGCCAAACACCCGAGCATCAAAAAACCACACAGCATCCCTACTAAGCGATTGAGATATTCCGTCCAAGTTTTAGTTGCGTTAAAAGCTTCGGGTTGAAGAATACTCTGATCGTTTCGAATGCGATAAGCCATTTTTGCGTAACCAAAGAGATCTAAAGTCTTCGCAAAACGTTCATTTTTGGCCACTCGTCTAGCCACATACTTTACCTGATAGTCTGGTGGTAATTGAGAAACTTGAGAGGGAGGAATATACCGATCAAAACATTTGGGCCAATCAGGGCACCCCATACCTGATCCTGAACTACGAACGATACCGCC
>JAIEQT010000058.1 GCA_019747455.1 Chitinophagaceae bacterium
ATTCCGCCAAAGGATGCTTACTTAGCAATAGATTATTTGCGTCAACATTTAACACTTTGGTATAGATCTGAGTACTGCTAATATCAGCATGCCCCAATAGTTCTTGCACTACGCGCAAATTAGCACCATTTTGTAAAAGGTGGCTTGCAAATGAATGCCGTAACTTGTGAGGCGAAACTAAGCTAGGGTCCAGCCCAACTTCCAACGCTATTTGCTTCAGTATCTGCCCAACACGCTGACGGCTGAGATGAGACACCGCCCCATCTTTAGTTAATGATGGAAACACCCAATCGGTCTTTAATCCCTTTGGAATAAATACACTTCTGAGTGCAAAATATGTCGTCAATATAGCAACCGCCTTGCCATGCATCATAACCATACGCTCTTTACGCCCCTTCCCTTTTACTATTAAAAATGGAAGCAACTCACCAGTTGGCGAAAATTGCAACGCACTCATTTTCAAAGAAAGTAATTCTGTAATGCGCATACCACTGGCATATAGCACCTCTAATATTGCTTGCGTACGAATGCTCTCTGGCGAAGATTGCGGCCATTGGTATTCTAATAATTTAAATACATCACTTTGCAATAACGCTTTAGGTAAAGATTTTTGCAATTTTGGCATAACTAAATTAACAGCCGGGTCAACGGTAAGCTCTTTTTCTGAAACTAAAAAGCGAAAAAAAGTTTTAATAGCGGAAATTTTTCTGGCGATAGAATTACTTTTTAAGCCTTTCATGGCAATAGTCTGTGTATATTGCTGTAAGCTATATTCAGAAACATCAGCTAGAGCTATAGCATGCTGCTTAAGATAGGAAAAAAGCTGCGATAAATCACTCTGATACGCTTCTTTTGTGTGCTTAGATACCATTTGCTCGCCACTCAACATAAACAAAAAGTTATCCATTTCGCGTTTGAACATAGACTTTACTCAAATAAGATTATATCTTTGTTCAAAATAGTAATATACATTATCACTATTAGATACAGGTTTTTCTATGGAAAAAATCAAAATAACACTTAAGACCATATTATATACAGCTTTCTGCATAATAAATATCCTGAGCAAAACCAATGCCTTTGCCAATATGGACCATCATGAAGCGCAAAAATGCGTACGCTCAATACAATATTATGAGCAGCAATATAATATCCCAAAAGGGTTACTTCATTCTATAGCTTTAATAGAATCAGGCCGCTGGAATGAAAAATTAAAGCAAACACAGCCATGGCCATGGGCTGTTAACGTGCAGGGCGAAGCACATTATTTTCAAAATAAAAGCAGTGCTATCAGCTTTGTAAAAAGCAAACAACGTGCCGGCATTAAAAATATTGATATTGGCTGCACGCAAATTAGCTTACTGCATCATGGGCATAAATTCCCCGATTTAGATACCGCTTTTGAACCAGTACACAACACTCGTTATGCTGCAGAATTTTTACAAGCCAAGCATAATGAGTCAAAAAATTGGATTATGGCTATCGGCTGGTATCACTCAAAAACTCCCGATAATTATATTCCATATATCCACAAAGTTCACAAAAAATGGCATGGCCTGAATGGCAGACAATATAGCAACCATAATTTTGCGCCACACGCACTTCAGCCAACACCAGTAATACCAGTAACAAAACCCAAGGCTTCACAGCCTTCTGCATACAAACGCAGCATGCGTAAAGACAATTCCTTTGTATTTATAAAAAATTAAGCATATTGGTCACCTGTATATCAAATTACGCTTACATTTTGTAGAATATGGATGGTGATAAAGCAGAGAACATATTTACAAAAAACAAGGGGCACTGGATGCAGTTTTTCTTTTATACTATGCATAAGCACGCGCAATCCGGTAAGGGCTATAGTAGCGATGACCTTAAGGATATAATAAATACTTTTTTCAAAATGGATCTGCATACCACTAGCTTCGCTTTTCATAAA
>JAIEQT010000025.1 GCA_019747455.1 Chitinophagaceae bacterium
CTGTGAATTTGCACCTTCGGTAATCGTCCATTTAAATGTTGGCGAGTTGATATTTGGTGTATTGTTTGTAAAAGTAATGGTTGCCGGCCCACATGATATGGTTTCATTTTGTGTGAAAACTGGTTTTGGCGTAGCACTTTTGGTACTAAATGTATGCGAATATTCTTGAAAAGTACAGCCCAAACTATTACTTATTTGCAGTTTTATAACCACATCTTTATTCTGTTCTACAATCGTATATCCAGGGAAAGTTTGTCCATTTCCTATCACAATACCGTCTGCATACCAAGTATAAACTTCATTGTCTGGATAATGAGACACTACAATATTAGATGAATCTATGGTAAAGTTAGGGCAAGAAACATCTTTGGTAAATGTATATTCTGCTTTCATCTTTTTAATGACAATAGCTACGCCTGGTGTTGCGCTCACACAATCTCCACTGGTTACCACCCTACGATAAAAACCTGAAGCGGTAGGTAAATAATCTCTTCCTGTTTCACCCGAAATTAAAGACCAATTGGCGCCACTATCTACGCTACTTTGCCAAGTATAGTTGTAAAAACCTGTACCTCCTGTAGGTACAGTGCCTACAATTTTAGTTCCCGAACAGATTGGAGAAGCATTGGTTATATTGTTATTTGCAAGTGCAGGTATTACTTCTATTTTAACTGCTAAACTTGGATTAGCACAAGTTAAACTGCTCACAATACGTCGATAATAAGTGGTTACCAAAGGAGAAACGACTAAACTTTGTGTGTCGTCTAATAAGTTTACCCAAGTTAAACCATTTGAACTTTTTTGCCAAGTATATTCTGGGGATACTCCTCCTGAAATAACCGGTAAGCTACCATTGATAGAAATAGCCGAAGAGCTCGCACAGAGCGTTGTTTTGCTTGCCGTAATAATGTTTTCTGAAATTTCATCTACTTTGATGGTTACTTCGTCATAGGTTGTTACACATGGTGAACCGGTAATGGTCCATCTAAAGACATAACTCTGACCGCTAACGAGACCTGAAACAACCGCATTATTAGAATTGGCATTGGTAATAGAAACTAGAGGCCCCGAAACTACAGACCATTCTCCTGTATCTGCACCAGCAAAATTACCATTTAAAGTAATCATGGTAGTACTACATAGGCTTTGATCGGGACCAGCATTTGCCACCACAGGTTTAGGTTTAACCGTTACGGTAAAAATGGTAGAATAAGCAAGAACGCAATTTCCATTTTGAACTACTGCACGATATCTTGTTGTGGTATTGATGTTTAAGTAACTATTGCTTGTTGTGGTATTGGCTATTGTTGACCAGTTGGTTCCGTCGGTACTGCTTTCCCATCTCAAAACATCTCCTAAAGCCCCTGTAATGTTGATTGTGCCTGAATTAGCTCCTTGACAAACGGTGCTTGGGTTGGGTGATACTGCTGTGCCTCCTGCTGATTTAGAATAGGTATTGATGGTTACATCGTCTATACTTGGGCAACTGCCATCAGGTTTGGCAATCGTCCATCTAAAAATATATGCTTGTTCGCCTACTAAATTACTTACTTGCGTATCATTTTGGTTTGCATCTGCAAATACAGCACCAGCAGCACCGCTTATTTGCGTCCATTTTCCGGAACCTGTAATTGCTACATTTCCTTTTAATTTAAAAACTGAACCGTCTAAACAAATATTTTCATCTGCACCCGCCTCTGATTTAGTTACCGTTGGGTTTTGACTCACAGCAGCACTAATACTCGTTGAACATTCTCCACTCACTACCAATCTACGATATTGTGTAGTAACCGCAATAGTAGTTGGTAAATAATCTTTACTTGTAGCTCCTGCAATGTTTGTCCAAGTAGTTCCTCCATCCAAACTGCTTTGCCATGAATAAACATAAGAACCACTACCTCCAGTAGCCACAGCACCTGTAATGATATTTGGCACACAAGAT
>JAIEQT010000242.1 GCA_019747455.1 Chitinophagaceae bacterium
GGGCTAAGGTTAGCTAATGAAATGAGGGTGTCGATGATGCGCATATTGATGGCAGCAGTTGGGGCATAGGTAACATTGGCAAATAGCATAACACCTAAACCATACTCAGGCAATATCCTCCAATTACTACCAAAGCCTGGTAATCCTCCGCTATGGCCAACCATTAACTTATTATCACAATCTCGTAATATCGCAAGCCCGTAACCATAACCTGTACTTGTTGCACAAGTTCTTCCATCACTGTATTTATAATTGGGGTTCAAACTGTTGAAACGCCATGGTTGGTGCATCTCTCTTAAGGAACTTCTTTTTAATACAACATTCGTTTCATCATCATTACGTGCAGGCCATGCTTGCTGATGTAAGGCAAGGTATTTGCTAAAAGATTCAATAGAAGTGATCATACCACCCATGGCACCATAAATACCATCATGTAGCGGAATCTCCGCCTGCCAGTTATTATTTATCCATCTGTATCCCTTAGCATACTGTTGCTCAGGTATTTTACTATACTCCCAAGAAGCTTGCATGCCTAAGCGTTTCCAAATATTTCTTTCGATATACTCACTGTAAGCAATACCGGTTACCTGTTTAATAATATATCCTAACATAGCAAATCCTAAATTGCTATACTCATAAGTTGTACCATTTACATTTGAGAAACTGATACCTTTTTTTATCAAGGCTATTAGATCTTCTTCTGTATCTGCTAGCTGTCGATCACCCCAGGGGTTATCTTCAGGGAATCCGGCGCTATGCGTTAGCAAATCTCGAATGGTAATAGGTGCGGCATCTTTAGTAAGCGATTGATCTTTAAGGGCAGGTATATAATTGTAAACGGGGTCATCTAGTTTTAATTTACCCTCATCTCTCAGTCTTAGGATAGCCATTGCAGTAAAACTCTTGCTCATAGAGGCGATTCTAAACATGGAGCGCGTATCTGCTTTTATTTGCTTTTCTATATTGGCATAACCACCAGAACCACTATATAGTAATTGGCCATCCAATACGATACCAAAAGCATAGCCCGGAAAATGATATTGGTTAGCTATAGTAGCTATTAGTTTACTTATAATCGGTTCTGTTGCTTTTATTCTTTCGGCTCTTTTTGTATCGGTATGTATAGGGGCATTATATTGCTGAATCTGTGTAGAGCCTTTAAAAGAAAAGGCGGTAAGAATAATTAATAAATAATATTTTTTCATATTTTAATATTGATGAATTTACTGATTTATTTTATTTCTAGCCTGTTTTTTTATATATTCAGTACCCTAAACTGCTTATATGAAAAAGTTTTTCAGTCTTTCTCTTATCGCTATTTTCATCAGCACTGTACTCCTATCACAAGGTACCATGCTATTGCGTCAGCCTTCTGCTTCCAAATCACATATCGTGTTTGTTCATGGAGATGATCTGTGGGTGGTAGATAGAAATGGAGGTGATGCGTATAGATTAACTTCTGCTATTGGTGCAGAAACAAATCCGAGAATTAGTCCGGATGGCAATTGGGTTGCCTTTACAGCTCAATATGATGGTAACAACGATGTGTTTATTGTACCTATAAAAGGGGGCACACCTAAAAGATTAACCTGGCATCCCGGGAATGATCTGGTTCAATGCTGGACTCCCGATAATAAATCGGTAATATTTACATCAGGTAGAGAAGGATATCCAACTGCTAATACTAAATTTTTTAAAGTAAGTGTAAACGGTGGTACACCGGAATCTGTAGGTATTCCTTTCGGCTTTGCTGGTTCCATTTCAGAGGATGCGCAATTTATGGCTTATCAACCCCACTCATTTTGGGATCCGGAATGGAGAAATTATAGAGGTGGACAAGCACAACCTATCTGGATATACAATTTAAAAACAAAAGAGACCACTAAAACGGTACAAGGAGATAGAGAGCGACATACAGCTCCGGCATGGGTTAATGGCATTTTA
>JAIEQT010000067.1 GCA_019747455.1 Chitinophagaceae bacterium
AAAATCTGGTTTTGTGGCTACAATTGAAAAAAATGTTGGAGAATATGTCACGATATCGGACCGTGTAGGGTTTATATCTAACGCAATCCCACGAAAAAATGTCAGGTTCACTATACCTGCTTCATGGAAAGATATAAACAAGGGTGACTCTCTTTCGATTTCCTGGAGACCTGAATACTCCATGGGCAGTGCTGTTATCACTGGCATAAGCCCAATTATTGATGAGAAGGGTGGCTATCAGGCTGAAGCTGTTATTTCAAGGGAAACAGTATTCCCAGTTGGAGCAACAGTACGAATTATTCCAGAAAATTCTAAAAAAGGTGTGTTCGTAAACCGGAAAGCCGTAGTCTTTGAAGGAGTACAACCGTTTGTATGGATAGTTACCGAGAGTGACACTGTACGAAAACAAGAAGTAAAAATAGGAAGAGGTCTTGGTGAGTATGTTGAAATACTTTCTGGTCTTGAGCGAGAATTCTCGTACCTTGTTATCCTAGATCCGTTAGTTCAAATAGAGTCAGGTATGTTACTTTCTGAAATTCTTAATATAGATACAAAGGTCGAAGTTCCTCCAGCATCAATACAAGATGAAAGTCAGCCTCATGACCATTAATTTACTGAAAAATGTATGTTTAAAAAAATAGTTAGTTGGTCAACCATTAATAGGAATAAAACAATATTCCTAGGATTACTGTTTACTCTATTAGGAGTTTACGCAGGAATGAGTATGGAGGTTGATGTTTTACCCGATATTAATAAGCCCACTGTGATAGTTTTCGCAGAAGCTGATGGTCTTGCACCAGAAGAAGTTGAAAAGGCGGTACTCATACCGCTTGAAAATGCAGTTCTTGGTACTGCTGGGGTTGAAAGAGTTCGCGGAACAGCGTCATTTGCATTGGGGATTATAAATATCGAATTTCCATTCGATAGTGATATTTACAAAAACCGACAATTGGTCCAAGAACGCATCTCGGCTGTTGCAGTACCTCCGAATGTAAAAGTTACACTAGGGCCCGTCTCATCTGTTATGGGGGAAATTATGTGGGCAGGTGTAAAAAGTGATTCTAATATATCACCGACTGATTTACGAACTTTCGTTGATTTCACTTTAAGACCAAACTTACTAAAAGTGAAAGGTATTTCTGATGTAATTGTTATGGGTGGAGATGTTCTTGAGTGGCAGGTTCGGCTGAATGCGGACGCTTTGAGCAAATACAATGTTACTCAAGAAGAAATTAACCTCGTGCTGGAAAGAAATCTGCAAAATGCATCTGCAGGTATCATACAACAACAAAATAAAGAATACGCTGTTAGAATATTCGTAGCACCGAAAGAAATCAGTGAATTAGCAGATATAGCTATACATACAGAAAACGGTTCTGTAAGACTGGGTGAAATTGCTTCGTTTGTTGAAGGGGCAAGTATCGTTCGTGGTGGTGCATCAGTTGATGGTAGTCAGGGAATAATTCTCAGGATATTCAAGCAACCTAATGCAGAAACATTGGAAGTAACTGAGGAGGTGGATAGTCTTTTTGTAAATTTACAAAAAACAGTTCCATCGGGTATTACACTACGCACAGATTTGTTTAGACAAGAATGGTTTATTTCCGCTGGTCTATCAAATGTGGAAAAGGCGTTGTTCGAAGCGCTTATAATTGTTGGGTTAGTTGTCTTTTTGGTTTTAACCAAATGGAGACCAGCTCTCATAACGTTATTGGCTATACCTACATCAATTGCTGTTACTGCCATAATATTTAAATTGCTTGGATTATCAGTAAATGTGATGACACTAGGAGGAATTGCTGTAGCAACAAGTGAGCTAGTTGACGATGCAATCGTGAGTGTAGAGAATATTATTAAAAGATTACGGGGTAAAAAAGCAGTGGGACTAGAGAGGTTGAAAATAATTATTGATGCAGTTCAAGAAGTTCGAGGATCTATCATCTACGCAACTAT
>JAIEQT010000052.1 GCA_019747455.1 Chitinophagaceae bacterium
AACTTCAATTAATGGAAAAGAGTTGACTGGGTTAATAAAAATATCCAAGTCAGCAAGAAGTTCGTTTTTTTCCTATTTCTGAATGGTTATCACATTTGATATGTACCAAACCTTTCTAGTAACATGAAATTGATTAAGAAAACCTATCTTTAAATTTAGAAGTAAAATACTCACCTTATGCGCAAACTTTACTTTGTTTATTATTTATTTTTTTTGCTTTCTTGCAAGAACAAACCTGAGACAATCAAACCTGTTTTGTCGGCGATCACCGAATCTGTTTATGCAGCTGGTATACTAAAAAGTGAAGCGCAGTATCAGGCATTTTCCAATGTAAATGGTAGCATTAAAGATATTTATGTAAAAGAGGGCGCAAAAGTTACGATTGGAACACCCATACTTTCCATTAGCAACGACCTTCAGGAATTGAATACCCAGAATGCGCAGCTTGCAGCACAATATGCAGCGCTAACAAATAACCAGGGTAAATTAGAAGATGCAAAGAATCTGATTTCGATACAACTGCGCAAAATGCAAAGTGATTCGTTGCTGTGGATAAGACAAAAGAATATTTGGCAGAATAATGGGGGTACAAAAGTTGATCTTGAGCAGCGGGAATTGAGCTACGAGTCATCGAAGGTTAATTATCAGTCAGCCATCCTAAAGTTTGATGAGCTTAAAAGACAGCTAGTTTTTTCGGCATCACAGTCAAAAAAGAATGTCCAGATTTCACAAAAAATGGCCAGTGATTTTACACTTAAAAGTGAAATAGATGGTGTTTTATATCAGCTTTATAAAAAGCGGGGCGAATCTATCACCTCACAAGCCCCATTAGCTCTATTAGGCAGCAACAAAAAGTTTGTTCTTGAGATGCAGGTAGATGAGTACGATATCTTTAAGGTAAAACCTGACCAATTGGTTTTGGTGACACTAGATAGTTATAGGGGCGAGGTATTTGAAGCAAAGGTGGTCAGTATCTCACCGATGATGAACCAAGCTAGTAAAACTTTTTTGGTAGAAGCCACATTTGTTAAGCCACCAAAAGCTTTATATCCATTTATCAGCTTCGAGGCGAATATCGTTATTCGTACCAAGCCAAAGGCATTGCTCATCCCGATTAATTATTTATTAAGCGATTCTACGGTTGTTAAGAGAAATGGTGAGAAAGTTAAAGTTAGCACTGGACTAAAAGATTATAAAATGGTAGAAATATTGAGTGGCATTTCAGTAGCAGATGAGCTTGTAAATCCAATACAATGAATTTAAAACTATTGTTAGATATTGCTTTTTCTTTACTACGTGCACGTTGGTCGCAAACATTAGTAGCGGCGGTAGGGGTTACCTTCAGTATTACGATGTTTATCGCATTGCTAAGTTTTATGTCGGGTTTAAACGACTTGCTAGATGGACTTATGTTAAACAGAACCCCTCATGTGCGACTATACAACGAAATTAAACCAGCGCTTAAACAGCCGATAGATTTGTCGACTAAATACAGCCAGAATTATAATTTTATCAGTTCAATAAAACCAAGCAAAGAATTACCACAAATACACAATAGCATTGCCATTATTGAGGCACTTGGTCACGATAAAAGGGTGTTGGGTGTTGCACCTAAGGTGTCGGTACAGGTTTTTTATAATGTGGGTACCATTAATTTAACGGGAGTAATTAATGGAGTCTCTCCTGTAGATGAGAATAAATTGTTTTCTTTTGCAGATTATGTAGTTACAGGAAACTATATGGATCTCAACTATATTCCTAATGGTATTATTCTAGGTAAAGGGGCTGCAGAAACTATGTTGGTAGCTTTAGGCGATCGAATACAGTTAACCACCGTTAAAGGAGATCAAGTGCAGCTAAAAGTAGTGGGGTTTTTTCAATCTGGTATTTCAGAGATAGATAAGGTACAAAGTTACGTTTCAATTGCCACTGCCCAAAAGCTACTTGGCGAACCAACTAG
>JAIEQT010000326.1 GCA_019747455.1 Chitinophagaceae bacterium
CCGGACTTAAAAAAAGTTCTAAAGAATCGGTTGTTAATTGCTTGAATGACGGAGTTCCCTTCCATACACGATTACCGGTTTCAAAATAGGTAATCTTATCTTTTATAAAAGCCGGTTTTTGTTTTCCTTTTAATACCCAGTCATACCACCTTATCACATATTTATAAATAGGTATTTGTGCTTCAGGTTCAATAGCTATTCCGCCTTGAATATTGCCAGGTCGCCCTTGTGCACCCGCATGGTCGTACGGTCCAATTAAGAGGTAATGATTATTCTTTGCACTTTCAGTTCCATATTTTTGATGTTGGTCATAATAATACATAGCGCCTACTTGGTCAGCATCATAATATCCTGTAATAGAGAAAACGGGAATATCAATTGATTGATAATCTTCTTTGGAGGGCATAATATTCTGCCAATAGCTATCATAAGTAGGATGGCTTATCCATTTTTGGAAATATGGATTTGGCATTCCGGCCACTGAATCCAGCTTAGAAAATTGTAACCTGTTTTTATAGAGTTGATAATATTTGGCATTCCAAAACTTGGTGTCGTTGAATAGAGAAATGTTTGCTTCTTTACCACTTACATAAGTAGCCCATCTTACTATGTAAGGAAAAAACATATTTCCTTTCCGAGGAAAATCAATACCAAACCCTACAGAGACCATAGGGTTAATAGCTTTTAATGCAGGGTGTTTGTGTTTTTTTCTGATAGCTTGCCATTGGTCAAAACCAAGATAAGAGCCACCGGTAGTGGCTACCTGTCCGTTGCACCAAGGCTGTTTACTTACCCAATCAATTATGTCATAATAGTCTCTGGCGTCATCTTCGTAAGGCATAAAACTACCTTCACTTTGCCTGCGCCCGCGGGTATCTACATATACAAAAATGTATCCGTTAGTGGCAAATACATTTCCTGTGGTAGCTTCCGCACCCGTTGGATATGGGCTTAATGAAACGATTACTGGAAGTTTTTCGGTTGCTAATTCATCTTTGTATTTATAAGCATTAAGTCTGATGCCATCACGCATCAGTATTTTTATAATTTCTTCTTGCACTTTTGAAGGAGAAACCAAATAAAACGCATTTTCTATTTGTGCTTGATGTTTTTTTCTAAGGATGTATTGCGGGTATTGAGTAATCAATAAATTTGCATTGGCAAAACTCAGATTCCCATTAGCGTTCTTTACAGATTGCTCAATCGTTCTGCTTACATTTTTCCACCACACCACAGTAACAGCAGACGTAAAACCTCCTTTGTTTTGATTGACAATATCGTTTCTGAAATCATCATTTATTGCTTTGAGTTCATCAACCAGCTTTGCTGAAAAGAGATTGCCAAATGCCGGACTGCCGTCATCTTTTTGCACAAGGCAGGCTTTTGAATAGGCCAAATTGACTAATCCGAATGGTGTTAGGTAATCGGGAGTGGGCATTATTTTTCGAGCTGCCAGTATTTCCTCAATACACTTTTGGTGTTGGTTAAGAAGCATATTATAGCGACTAGACCTTACCAGCAAATTGTAACGTTCTGTGCTGTCTGTAATAGTATAATTATTTAAAGCATCATTGTTCCGCTTGAGTAGTTCGGCTGATAGCTTGATTATTTCCCTGTCTAATTGTAATGAATCATTGTAATTAAAATTGTCCGGAAGTTTGTAGCTAAACCCATCAAAAAAATTGGCAGGGAGGCTGGGTTTTGTCTGAGCAGTCGCAATATGTTGCAAAAGCAACATTGGGATTAGAAAGTAAAATATCTTTGTCATTTCAGCTATTTAATCTTATTAGTTCTTCTATAGTTTTACCTCTCTAGTTTGGTCGTTCATTACTTTTACTTTGTCTTCGGCTTTGTTGTCACTGTCCACGAAGCCGCCCAATTGGCCACAACGTTGGTGCTTGCGGTCGGGCGGGGCTTTTGAAACCTACGACTTGTCCCCGTGGCCGCCCGTTGTAAAAATAA
>JAIEQT010000290.1 GCA_019747455.1 Chitinophagaceae bacterium
ATGCGTTATGCCAACCCCACACCCGATAGTGTGCTAGCTAAAATAACTACTGAAAATCCGGATCTGGAAGAATTGATCATACTTCCCCTGTATCCACATTATGCCATGAGTAGTTATGAAACAGCGGTTGAACATGTGCAGGCATCCTATCAAAAAGGCGGATTCAGATTCAAGTTATCGGTTGTGCCTCCTTTTTATCAAGATGAGCAATATATTAAGGCACTGGCGGCTTCTATTCAACCTTTTTTAGCAAATCAATACGATCATGTACTATTCAGTTATCACGGTATTCCGGAACGGCATGTAAAGAAAACCGACGTTACCAAAAGCCATTGCTTGATGATAAATGACTGTTGTAACAAATCGTCTGAAGCTCATAAATATTGTTATCGCCATCAAATAAAAATAACCACTGAAAAAACGGCGGAAGCACTTCAGCTACCGAAAGAAAAATATAGTTTTTCTTTTCAATCTCGCTTAGGTGCTGATGCCTGGTTAAAACCTTTTACGGTAGAAGAATTACAGCGGATGCCCAAAGCAGGGATCAAGAAGCTGCTGGTGCTTAGTCCTGCATTTGTTAGTGATTGTTTAGAAACCTTAGAAGAGATTCATGTGGAAGGCAAAGAGGATTTTTTGAAAGCAGGTGGTGAGGTTTTTGATGTGGTTCCTTGCTTGAATACCAATGAACAGTGGGTGAAAACGATTCATCATTTAATAGAACAAGCACAATAATGAACTTCCTTTATATAAAGGCATTACATATTATTTTTGTAGTAACATGGTTTAGCGGTATGTTTTACTTATGCCGTCTTCTCATTTACAACAGAGAGGCCAATGATAAGCAAGATCCCGACAAAACTATTTTGCAGCAGCAATATAATATCATGATCAAGCGGCTTCTGTATGGTATTACCTTGCCTTCCGCTATACTCACCTTAATTTTTGGTTTATGGCTTTTATTGCTGTATCCGAGTATTCCTTTGTGGCTTTATATTAAACTTGGTCTGGTACTTTTATTATTCGGGTATCACTTTTCCTTACATGTACTTTGTAATCAGCAATTTCGAAGAGATTTTAAATATAGCAGTAATCAACTCAGAATTTGGAATGAAGTGCCTACTGTTTTTTTAGTAGCAGTAGTAATGCTGGTAGTAGTAAAACAAGAAATCAGCTTATGGTATGGACTACTTGGCTTAGCAGCTTTAATTGTTGTATTGGTTACAGCTATTAAAATTTACAAAATAATTAGAAAAGCATAGTGTTATGTTGCAAAAATTATCATTTGCAAAAAGAATATTGTAACTTGAGTAAAGCTTACCGTTAACACTAAAATTTTCTGCAATGAAAGCTTGTAAGTCCCTCATTCTAATACTTATTGTATTAGCAGCCACAACCTCGTTTGCTCAGGAATCTCTTTTTAGCCCGATGAAATTTTCAAATCGTAAAGGGGATACATTAAACTATAGATTTCTTTTTCCGGATTTTGATCCTTCTCAGAAATATCCCTTGGTAATATTTCTACACGGTTCCGGTGAAAGAGGAAATGATAATATTGCCCAACTTAAATGGGGCGCTTTGAATTTTGCAACCGATCATAATTTAAAATTATATAAGGCTTTTGTAATTGCACCGCAATGTCCGGAAAATGAAACCTGGGGTAATTTTAGAAGGGGCTTAGATGTAAAGTATAGTGATACGGCTACCAAAGTAACCAGCATGCTACTCAGTTTAATCGATTCTACCATTAAGAGATTTGCGATAGATACTAATAGAATTTATATCACCGGCCTATCGATGGGCGGTATAGGAACATTTGATTTGATTATGAGACGCCCTAACTTATTTGCCGCTGCTGCACCTGTTTGTGGTGCGGGTGATACTTCAAAAGCGAATGTGATAAAGCATATTCCTATGTGGATCTTTCATGGTGCCAATGATTTTACAGTAAGTCCTAAATACTCGCT
>JAIEQT010000573.1 GCA_019747455.1 Chitinophagaceae bacterium
TATTTACACCTACTGCATTTACACAGCTTACCACTGTTTGATCTAACTTTTCTTTTAAGCGGAAGGAATTTACATCGTGTTGATATTGTCCTACGCCTATACTTTTAGGATCTATTTTCACCAACTCAGCTAATGGATCCATTAATCTTCTGCCAATACTCACAGAACCCCTCACCGTAATATCTTCATTAGGAAATTCTTCTCTGGCAGCTTCAGAAGCAGAGTATACCGATGCGCCATCTTCATTCACCAAAAATATAGGTAACCCTAAATTCATTTTTTTAATAAACAGCTCCGTTTCTCTACCAGCTGTTCCATCGCCAATGGCAAAGACTTCTATTTGATATATTTTAACCAACTCTTTGATCTTGTATTCACTATCGTATATTTTATTTGCTTCATGCACATAGATCAAATCTGTTTTTAACAATTCTCCCTTCTCATCTAAGCAAACCACCTTACAACCTGTTCTATAACCAGGATCGATGGCAAGTATTCTTTTACTGCCCAAAGGAGCGCTTAACAATAATTGACGTAAGTTTTCTGCAAATACGGCAATAGCGTCTTCATCTGCTCTTTGTTTTAAAGCCGTTCGGTACTCGGTTTCTAAGGCCGGTTGAAGTAATCTGCGATACGCGTCTTTAGCCGCTTTTTGAATATGCGGCGTTTCGGAGGAACTACGCTCACAATAAGCTTCCTCTAGTATGTACAAAGCATCTTCTTCCGGGGGTGCTATATGCATTCTTAAAAACCCTTCTAAAAATCCACGCATCACGGCCAGTACTCGGTGAGAAGGCACTTTATGTATAGGCTCTGAAAAATCAAAATAGTCTTTGTATTTAATCGCTTCTGTTTCCTTGTCGGTCAAAACCTTACTTTGCAAACTAGCTTTGTTCTCAAATAGCTTACGTAGCTTGGCCCTAACGTTAGCATCTTCATTTATTTTCTCTGCAATAATATCTCTGGCACCTTGTAGTGCTTCTTCAACTGTTTTAATAGTTTCATTAATATATGTTGAGGCAATGGTTTGAATATCTTCGTTTTGTTGTGCCAACAAAATATCCGCTAATGGTTCTAATCCCTGCTCGCGGGCAGTTTGTGCTTTTGTTTTTCGTTTTGGTTTATAAGGCAAATAAATATCTTCCAATTCATGGAGCGTAGCAGCGGCATCTATTTTTTCTTGGAGGGTTGTTGTCATTTTACCCTGCTCGCTGATTGTTTTTTCAATAAAATTTTTTCTCTCTGTAAAAGCGATCAATAATTTTTCCTCATCTTGTATTTGCTGTATCTGTACCTCATCTAAATTACCGGTACTATCTTTTCGATATCTGGCAATAAAAGGAATAGTGCTTCCTGCTTGTAACAAACCCAACACAGTATCTACCTGTGATACCCGTAATCCTAACTTTGCGGCAATAATAGCTCCGAACATATTTCTCATTTAAGGAGCGCGAATGTAAGGGAATTTTTTATGTAGAAATATTGGGAAAAATCAATCGCTCCGGATGTTGCTCTGCAAAGCGTTTTAGCATGGTTTTCAACACTTCATTTTCAGGATAGCTCGTAACATTGGCTTTTATATCTTCAAAATCATGCATCTCATCATCGATATCGCCCATACCAATAAATTTACCTTTCTCTACAACAACATGCGTTTGTTTTTCCTTGATGATATAGCTTTCTTTTTCCGCACTTATATAAGCTATTACGGCATCAATCCGTTGATTATATAATGATACTTCCGGCAACTCAGGAGGTTCTTGTTTAGCTAAAAAACATAGGGATGCATCTAAATCAAACTGCCTAACCCATTTCCACAGTTCCCGATGAGCATCAACCAGCATAGAGAAAGCAATGATGGGCTGTGCATATTTATGTTTTTTATCAATGGCTAATCTTTTATAGCCTCTATTATCTTCAAACATATAAATTCCCAAAAGTTGTTCGTAACGTTTCTGACTCTTATTGAAAGC
>JAIEQT010000107.1 GCA_019747455.1 Chitinophagaceae bacterium
GTAGTTTTACGTCGCAAAGGACGACATCAATATCGTTCTGCTCGAGCCTTTTGAATCCGGTTTTTAAATCCGCGGCTTCCATAACGCTAAAGCCCTCGGATGCTACAATACGAGCCAAAAGGCCACGCAATTTTTCTTCGTCGTCGATTATAAGGATGTTTTTCAAGATACAGATCATTATTTAATTACAAAATTACGTTTTTTAAGGAGAAGTTCTGAAAACTGTTTGGGCTGACATCATTTATAAATAATTGTAAGCGGTTGTAATTATTTGAATGTGTTGCGTATATTTGAGAGTTAGCAGCCATTGGATCGAACATCCCGTATTACAAAACAGTTTTCTGTTATATAATTATTATAATTTATTAATAAACAAACTATTATGGAGGCAAAATCTGCAAAAGTTCTCGACCCATTAATTACCACAATAATTGTTGCTTTAATAGGGTTTATAGGAACAACTGTTGGAACAATTGTAAATAACAGCAATAACACGGCACTTGAATCTCGAAAATTTGAATTTGATTTAATTAAAAAAGGACTTGAACAGCCGTCCGAAGAAGAGCGTGTCAAATTTCTTCGATTCCTTTCGGAGCTGAAATTAATCAGCAATCCTGACATGGTTACTGCAATTGATAATATTATCGAAAATCCAGAAAATGTTCCAAACTTATCTGTTGCCGTTTCTCAGCCTGGACAGTTTGAAATCGATGTAAAATCAGGTGTTAAAGAAAAAGATTTTCGAATTGGTGCTATTGGTGCTGCTCGAGGTGAAATAGGAAATATGGAAGATAAAACTTTAGGGAATGGCGGCCCACATGTTTTTAAATACATGAGAGGTGGTCAAGGCTACGGCTGGGCATGCGGGTTTGTTTCGTGGTGCTATTCGCAAAACATCAATCAGAAACCACCGTTCAAATACTGTTATTCCACAAAGCAATTACAGCAAATTATTCAAAAGAAAGGTTGGTATAAAAAGTCAGAAGGTTATACCCCAGTTGAAGGAGATATTTATTTTATTGGAAACACAGATAATATATTTCATTTGGGGATAGTAGAATCGGTAAACTCAGATATACTTACGGGAATAGAAGGAAATACAAATGATTCGGGAGAAAGAAATGGAAAGGGCGTTTTTAGAATGAAAAGAAAACTAAGTTCTATTGTGGGATATGGCCACATCAAACAGTGAGGCAACACTATTAGTAATCGTAGCCAGGCTTTAACAGTCTGTCTAGAAGGTGATAATCAACGGCTGCTAACAGGCGTCAAAAGCAATCGCTGGTTTCGGTTCATTGTTCGTTTCTTTTTCCTATTTTCGTTTTCTCTAGTGGAGAAAACTCGGTCGCCAAGCCGCGACTGCTTCTGGCGCCGGAACGTTGGCAGCAACCTTAAAGAATCTCAATAAACAATGAAATTATTATTATTTACAATTATTCTATACAGTACCTTAGTATTTTCCCAGACAGAAAAAACATTACAGACAGACAATCAAAAAAAAACATCTATTGATTCTTTAGTAAATAAAGTTGCTCCAATTTATTTACAGAATCCAAACACAAATGGAATTTCAATTGGTATTTTTTATAAAGGAAAAAAATACAAATATAATTATGGAGAAGTAATAAAAGGGAGTGGAAAACTGCCGACCGCAGATAATTTTTATAACTTAGGGTCAGTTGCAAAAACTTTTGTAACAACAATACTTGCAGAAGCAGTTGTTGAAAAACGAGTGAAACTAACAGATGATATTAGAAAGTATCTACCTACAGGATATTCGAATTTGGAATATGAAAATTACCCGATCAAACTGGTTGATCTTGCTAATCACACCTCGGGATTACCAAGGCAATTTCACACATTTCCAGCTTCAGCATTAGATAGCCTTAAAAAGTTGGGTCGACGAGAAGAAATAAACTATTACAATACTTATGACAAAAATAAGCTAATTGCTGACTTATATCTCATAAAGCCTGAT
>JAIEQT010000623.1 GCA_019747455.1 Chitinophagaceae bacterium
GGTTCTCCATAGCGCATATTTTTAACCAAAATCAATCTCGGTATTATCGCCAATATTTAAACTTCTGCTTAAGCCTTTTACAGAAGCGTCGCTTCCGATTAAGGAATTATCTAACACAACTTCAAACAAATTGGTATAAGATCCGATAATACTATCGCGAACTATTGAATGTTTGATTGAAGTATTGGCGCCTATTGCTACATGTGGTCCAATAATAGAATTAGCAATATCACAACCGGGGGCAATACTTACCGGTGGAATGATAATAGTATCTTTGAACTCATGTCCCTCACTTATATTTCCCCCAAACTTTTTCAATAATGTTGCATTACTTTCCAGAAGCGTTTCTTTCTTACCACAATCAAACCAGTTCTTTACTTTAAAGGATTGAAATTTAGCGCCTCGTTTTATCATACAATCCAATGCATCCGTAAGATTATATTCACCTTGTGTTTTGATATCCTGCATGAACAAGTGATGCAGACACTCAAATAAAAAATGGGTTTCCTTTATCTTATATAAGCCTACTAAAGCCATATTGCTTTTAGGTATAGCGGGTTTCTCAACAACTTGATCTATAAATCCTTGTTCATCAATACTAGCAACGCCAAAATTCCGTGGATCATCTACTTTCTTCACGCCTAACATACTATAAGGACTGTTCACTACCTCCTGTACATCATATTCACAAATAGTATCTCCCAAGGCTACAAATACCTCGTCGGTGCCTACAATATTTCTGGTCAATTCAATCGCATGCCCGGTACCTTGTCTTTCATTTTGAAAAACAAAATGAGTGGTTAAGTCGGGGTAGGTTTGCCGAACATAATCTTGGATTTTTTCACCTAAATAACCAACAATAAAAATAAATTCTCGGATACCTGCTTCTTGCAATTGATCTACAATAAAGCTCAAAATCGTTTTCCCAGCGATCGGGATCAAGGCCTTGGGTTGAGTATAAGTATGTGGTCGCAGTTTGGTTCCGGCGCCGGCAACAGGTATAATCGCTTTCATTAGGGCTCTTTATGTTTTCTGACTACAAATTATCAACATGTACATCACACACGATTAGTCAAATGGAACGTGAAAATAGTAAATACCCTGAATTATCCCAATTTTGTGGAAATCATGGTAAATTTGCCCCAAAATACATCTAATGCCAAAAGATACCCAAGTTTTTGATTTAATTAAACAGGAATTAGCACGTCAGCGTCATGGAATAGAACTTATCGCTTCTGAAAATTTTACAAGTTTAGAAGTAATGCAGGCTATGGGTAATGTTATGACCAATAAATATGCTGAAGGATATCCCGGAAGAAGATATTATGCCGGCTGTGAAATAGTAGATCAAACAGAACAAATAGCTATAGATCGGTTAAAACAAATTTTTAATGTTGATTATGCGAACGTGCAACCCCACAGTGGTGCCCAAGCCAATGCCGCAGTAGCTTTAGCTGTTTTACAACCGGGAGATGCTACGTTGGGATTAGATTTAAGTATGGGCGGACATTTAACCCACGGAAGTGCTGTTAACTATAGTGGTAAGCTATATCAACCCCATTTTTATGGTGTAGTAAAAGAAACGGGATTGATCGATTATGAAATGCTTGAGCAGAAGGCACGTGAAGTGAAGCCAAAATTAATTTATTGCGGTGCCAGTGCCTATAGCAGAGACTGGGATTATGCACGAATCAGAAAAGTGGCGGATGAAGTGGGTGCTTTGGTAATGGCGGATATTGCGCACCCTGCCGGCCTTATCGCCAAGAAATTATTAAATTCTCCTTTTGAGCATTGTCATTTTGTTACATCTACCACACACAAAACTTTGAGAGGTCCACGTGGTGGTATCATTATGATGAAAAAAGACTTTGAAAATCCATGGGGGTTGAAAGATGTAAAAGGTAATATCCGAATGATGAGTAATCTTATTGATATGGCTGTTTTCCCGGGTATACAGGGTGGCCCTTTACAACATGTAATT
>JAIEQT010000066.1 GCA_019747455.1 Chitinophagaceae bacterium
TGGGAGCTAAGTACGGCTGTGGTGTGGCCCAGTGTGGCGCTTGTGTTGTACACTTGAATGGAGAAGCGGTTCGCTCCTGTGTTACAAAAATAAGTAGAGCGGCTAATCAAAAAGTGGTAACCATTGAAGGCTTATCGGAAGAGGGCGATCATCCTGTACAAAAAGCATGGGTTGAATTAGATGTAGTGCAGTGTGGGTATTGTCAGGCCGGACAAATCATGTCGGCAGCCGTTTTATTAAAAGAAAATAAAAACCCTACGGATGCAGATATTGATGCTGCTATGGCGGGAAATATTTGTAGGTGCGGTACTTATGTGCGTGTTCGCCAAGCTATTAAGCGTGCTGCTGAAATTCAACGTAATACCAAATAAAAAAAGCGCATGAAAAAAATTTCTAAAACAATTATTATAGTTGCCTCATTTATTGCAGTTGTTGTATTGATGAGTTTTGTGATTGATAGTGAAATGCCAACAATCAAAAACGCTAGTACAAAGGATAGTATTGCCTCCGTAAAGGCGTTTCATGAAGTGTATAAAGTATTGATGAGTCCGCGCTGTATGAATTGCCATCCTTCCGGTGATATCCCTTTGCAGGGCGATGATAGTCATGCACATGCTATGTTACCTAAACGAGGTGTAGATGGAAAAGGTGTATATGCCATGAAATGTGGAAATTGTCATCAATCGGCTAATACAGAGGGTCCTGGCAGACCTCCCGGGGCACCTAACTGGCACTTACCGCCTGCTAATATGAGAATGGTTTTTCAAGGTAAATCTGCTCACGACTTAGCTAAGCAAATTGCAAACCCCCAAACAAATGGTAATAAGAATGTTAAACAATTGCTGGCTCATGCAGATGATAGCTTGGTGAAATGGGGTTGGGAGCCTGGAGAAGGAAGAACATTACCCCCGTTAACATATAATGAGTTTAAAAAGGCCTGGATTACCTGGATAGAAAACGGAGCTTATGCGCCTGGTAAGTAGATAAGTGCAATAAGGGAATAAGTAAAAGTTATGGTCTACGGTCTTTCGGACTTTTGGACTTTTGAACCTCCTTCTTCAACGCGTCAACTTCTTTTTGTAATTGAATGGTATAAAGCGTAAGTTCTTCAACTTTTTTAAGTAGTAGTCCGTTCATCTTACCTAAGTCGAGCCCGTCTTTCATCACCTCTGCTGTAGATTGTATATCTGGCAGGTGTTTATTTGTTTGAATATATTTTTCTAATTGGTTCAATGGCATCAAATTATATTTTTTATCAAATACATGATCGAACCAATCTTTTGAATTTTTGATAGCCACTTTTACTTTTTCTGTAAGAATACCTTGTTCTACGAATAATTTATAGCCATCTACCAATGTATTTACATCTCCGATTTTCACATGTCCTTCGTAGGAATCGATAGAAAAATATTCTTTTTCGGTTGGGTCGGCACCTCCTTTAAATGATATTTTAAATGTTTGTGGTGTTTTAATCGTGTTATCTCCCGATACGCGCGCACCTATCGTCCACCAACTAGCATTTTTGGGATTTGAATAATCACCGTTAAAAAACATGATAGAGGGTTCGTTTTGTCCACTCGATGCCCAATCATTGGTAA
Source organism: Chitinophagaceae bacterium (assembly GCA_019747455.1). GTDB lineage: Bacteria > Bacteroidota > Bacteroidia > Chitinophagales > Chitinophagaceae > Sediminibacterium. The sequence continues at coordinate 1,599 of JAIEQT010000066.1, forward strand.
GTTTGAGCATAATATTTTTATTTCGTGTATTACCGGCACCCCTTCTTATTTCTAAGGGGGCAGTGGGAGTAAGTGTACCAATACCCGCAAAACCGTTGGGAGAAAGTATATTTTCTTTAGACTCTTTACTGTCTTCCGTTGTTTCCGTACTAGTGCGAGCTTTGCCACTACTGCTGGGCCGTTGTGCCAAAGCAGTGTTTGCCAATAATAAACCGGTAATGCCAAGGGTATAAACTATACGCTTCATAGGTTGAAGTTATAACCCCTGTATAACGAATTTTATCCCCAATTAGTATGTACTAACGATGCGGGCGACCACTTTCGGTTTCTTCGCGTTCGTGTTCTTTATCGTAGGCCTTGATAATGGATTTAACCAAGCAGATCGGAAG
>JAIEQT010000173.1 GCA_019747455.1 Chitinophagaceae bacterium
CATACGTGAAAGATCCGCATTGTACCTGCGAGTTTGTGGTTAAATCTAAAACCTCTACTGTAAAGCGAGGCTGTTCATTGGGAGAATGACCAGGATTCTGAAACACAACAGCATACCAATAAACAAGGCTATATAAATTTGCATTTGAAGGAATCGTAAAAGTATATCGAAGCTGTTCGGTTTGGGCCCCAGTAGATGAATTGCCTAGTTGAACAGAATAGCCGCTTCCATTCGGACAAAGAATCGGAAATTTCCCATAGGGGTCTAGCCCCATAGAACCATTTCTGAATACTTCGTGTCTACTCCCAATAGGGCCACTTTCTAATAATGTATTATTGCCATTGCGTACGTTTCCGGTATCACAAATCCAATTTGCTAAGCTTCCGGATTCGAAGTCGATGTTAGTGGCACAACGTTGTGCTTCACTTATTTGAGAAGAAAAAAGAAAAAAACAGATTAATATAATTGGCAGCCGCCTCAGCATAACTTACTAACTCCCTAAAGTTACGCTTAAAATGATATTAATGGTACTCTTCTCCGCCGCTTACATTCATAGCTTCACCGGTAATATAGGCCGATTCATCGCTACATAAAAAAGCTACCGCTTTCGCAATATCTTCCGTTTGTCCGGTTCTGCCCAATGGGTTTTTATCTACAATGGCTTGTAAATAACTATCATAATCCAACCCTAATTTATCACTAAAGAATTTATTTTGCCAATGGCCTAAGCCGGTAGTGATATGGTTCGGGCAAACCGCGTTCACTCTAATTTTATATTTACCTAATTCTACCGCATTGCTTCGGGTGAGACCTACCAGCCCATGTTTACTGGCGGTATAAGCAGCGGCAAAAGGGAAACCGCTTTTAGCAGCTTGTGATGCAATATTTACAATACTTCCACCGGTTTCTTGTTTTTGCATTTGAATGGCCGCATGTTTGCTGCACAAAAAGGCGCCTTTTAAATTAACATCTAATACAGCATCCCAACTGCTTTCTTTGAATTGGGTAAAGGGTTCCATAATATAACCAACACCGGCATTGTTTACTAATATATCTAGCCTCCCAAAAGTTTTTACAGCTTGCGTTATGAGATTTTCACAATCGACTTCTACGCGTACATCACAAGCCACAGTAATTACTTTAACACCGAGTGCCCTACAACTTTCGGCTATCTCATTCATTTCATCGGTAGCACCAATATGCTCGGCAGCAAATTCAGTTCCTTTAGGTTTACCTATATCACTAATAACAATATTACAACCTTCGGAGGCCAACTTAATAACAATGGCTTCGCCAATACCTTTATGTCTGCCCGAGCCTGTTACAATCGCTACTTTATTTTTTAAGTTATACATTTTTTTAAATTATTAATTAAGGAAGTCGAAAGTCCAAAAGTCAAGAAGTCCAACTTTGTCGACTTTTAGTCTTTTGGTCTTCTCGTCTTTAAAATGCTATAGTTCTTGTGACACAATAAAAATCGGATTATCCGCATACTCCGCAAACTGTTTGGCGCCTGCTTGAACTGCATCATTTCCTAAGTCGCCAAAGAAAGCGTTCATATCCGGCACTTCGATAAGTTCACTGTATTGGTATGGCGAGGGGGTATCGGACCCAAGCAAATGATTCATTTTCAATACCCTAAATTCTTTAACCGAGTTCAATGAATTTACGGTTGGAATATCTTTTGTTTTCGCCCAGGTTTCATAATCAGAAACAGAAACGCCGGGTTTTAAATTGAAGAGAACGAGGATCGTTGCCATAGTTGCTGGGTTATTAAGTTACTAGTCTAGAAAAAGTCGAATGTCAAGAAGTCGAAAAGTCCAACTCCCTTAACTTTTTGCCTTTTTGTCTTTTCGTCTTTCCTATTACCTCATGAACGCTTTCACACTACTTGTTAATAGTCCCTGCACACTATTCAACAACAACCGCACCCCTTTATCACTTAATTCTTTCGCTTGTTCTGCGGTTGCGGCAACTGTGCCGAAATATT
>JAIEQT010000340.1 GCA_019747455.1 Chitinophagaceae bacterium
GTCAACCCGTCCCCGCCTTGCCGCCAACGTTTGTGTTTGCGCAGTGGTGGGCTTTTGAAAACGTATTTGTCCCACGTTACCAAATGTTGAACGAAGATAGAAACTTATAGCTTACACAACACCCCACCATTGCGCAAACATTTTGTTGGGCGCTGGCCATTTCGTCCACCGTGACGGAATGGTCAATCCATATTGCATTTTTTCTAAATTGTCCGCGTAAATGAGTCTATGTCGTTGCACACCAAATTGTCTGCGTACAGTTTTTAAAATATTTTATTTTGTCGTTCGTTGTTCTCCATGTAAATGAGTCTATGAACTGATGTCTTGCCAAAGGACAACTGCAAATCAAGTTTTTATTTAGTCCCTATAGTTTAGCGCTGGTTTTCTGTCGCCAAGTAATGCCTTGTATTGGTAATCCCCTTTTGACTGTATAAATTCTTCTTTGGCTTTTTTTATAAGTTCAGGGTTTGTAAACAAATCTATTACCGTAAATGCCATTGCTTTTGAAGCGACAATCATTCCTTTTATTCCTATATCTGTACCACCACAAGCTACTGCTTGCCAACTATGCGCACTTGTACCAGGTACCCAAGTGGCAGTCATTACACCAACAGTTGGTACAACATAACTAACGTCACCTACATCTGTAGAACCTTGGTCTTTCTCAGTATGCAGAGGTGTAATTATACCCGCATTATCTATTAAAGGATATTTACCAATAAAACTTGTTTGAATTATTTTTGCATATTCTATTTCTTGGGGAGTGTAAGTTACCCCACCAACTTTTTCTAAGTTAGCCTGCATATTAATAGCAAGTGTTTTATTGATGAATAGGTCGTGATTCCCAGAAATTACTTCATAATCCATTTTTGTTTCTGTACCAAGAGCAGCACCTTCCGCAGCTTTTACAACTCTGTCAAAAATAGATGCTACAGTAGTTTTATCAGGGTGTCTTATGTAGTAAAAAACTTCAGCAAATTCGGGAACTACATTTGGGGCTTTACCACCATTGGTAATCACATAATGAATACGGGTTTCTTGCGGCACATGTTCTCTCATCATATTTACCATATCATTCATAGCCTCTACACCATCTAAGGAAGAACGACCTTTTTCTGGAGATACAGAAGAATGTGCTGAAACTCCATAGAACCTGAACTTGGCAGTTTTGATAGCTAAAGAGCTCGTGTAGTCTACTATATTATTATCCCAAGGATGCCAATGCATTGCTATGTCTACATTTTTAAACAAGCCTTCTCTTACCATATATACCTTTCCACTTCCACCTTCTTCGGCAGGGCAACCAAATACTTTAATGGTTCCCTTTATCTTTCCAGATTCTAATAATTTTTTTATTGCTATGCCAGAAGCTACTGAACCAGTACCAAATAAATGATGCCCACAACCATGTCCATTGTTTTTACTAGCAATGAGTGTTTTAGTAGGGGAATTGTCCTGAGATAAACCGGGCAATGCATCGTACTCAGCTAATATTCCAATAACAGGTGAGCCGCTGCCATAAGTTGCTACAAAGGCTGTTGGCATTCCGGCTACACCTGCTTCCACCGTAAAGCCATTATCCTTTAATGTGGTCTGCAAAAGTGTAGAGCTTTTATTTTCTTGAAATCCTAATTCTGCATAATCCCAAATACTTAAAGCGATTTTTTTATACACATCATAGCCTGATTGAATAGTTGCTGCTGTCTCATTTTTTAATACATCAATTGATTTGTTGTTTTTGCTTTGAGCTAAGCAACTGAATCCGATTGTCAGCGAAATAATGGAAGTAAGAAGTAATTTCATATTGTTTTAAATGGTGATTGGTTCTCAATAATATGGTGTCAACTTAACTGGTCTCACGTTTTTTCGTAGTCCGAATGGCTTGCGCCCAACGTTTATGTTTATGACGGCTGCGGAGTTCAAAGCCGCGTCCTGTCCCCGAAACCAAACGTTGAACGAAGATAACACTTTGAACTTACACGTCAGCCCGCAGCTGGCA
>JAIEQT010000424.1 GCA_019747455.1 Chitinophagaceae bacterium
TAAAGCAGCCGTTGAAGAATCATTACTTGCCATAAAAAAAGCAGCAACCACCAATGAAAATTTAATGCCACTAGTAATTGCTGCTGTAGAAAATTATTGTACGCTAGGTGAAATTGCAGATACCTTACGTGCTGTTTTTGGTGAATATGCCTAAATCTAAGAAAGTACTACAATTAAGGCGTATACCACACCAGGTAACCAAAATAACAAGGTAAGCAACACACTTAACCAAAATTTACCATTGAGTTGCCCTTCATGTAACCCTACCGCCAATGGTGGCAATAGTATCGCAAGAATAGCCAATAAAATCTGATTGGTTGAAACATCACTATTGCCACTTGCTTTTTCAGCTTTATAACTTGCCAACAGTTTCTTCACTTCAGCCGTTTTAGCTTTTCGCTCCACGCGAGAAAGACTTTTAAATGATGTCATTGCATGTTGAACGGCAATATCATCCGGAATTATATTGCTTTCTACCACGGCTTTCTTATTTGTTTCTGTCTCTGTTTCAGTAATGGCGGCTTCCGTATGCATAACGATAAAACCCAGAACAAACGATAATAGTAGTTTTTTCATATTCTTTGTTTTGATACAAGATATTATTTATTAGTATCTTTTCAAAAAATTATACGCATGAGATTTTTATTCGGATTACTGCTGGTATTACTAACAGCGCCTATGTTGGCACAGAATATTCCAGCCAACTTAGATAAACTGATTGATGGAGAAGCCAATAAAGTAATTAGCTGGCGTCGTTACTTTCATGAGAATCCGGAATTGAGTAATAGAGAATTCAATACCTGCAAAAAAATAGAAGCTACACTTAAAGAATTTGGAATTGAAACACGTGTGGTGGCTAAAACCGGTGTGGTGGGTGTATTAAAGGGTGGTAAACCAGGACCTGTTATTGCCCTTCGGGCAGATATTGATGCTTTGCCTGTTGAAGAAAGAAACGATTTAGCATTTCGTTCAAAAACTAAGACAGAATATATGGGTAGTACCGTTTCTGTTATGCATGCTTGTGGACATGATTCGCATATTGCCATGTTACTTGGCGCTGCAGAAGTATTAAGCAAAGTAAAAAATGATATTAATGGTTCCGTTGTATTTCTTTTTCAACCGGCAGAAGAAGGCCCTCCCGGAGATGAAGAAGGCGGTGCTCCATTAATGATCAAAGAGGGTGCTTTAGACAATCCAAAAGTTGATGCCGTGTATGGTATTCATATCGAAGCATTTGGCGATCTGGGAAAAATATATTTTAAGCCTGGTGCCTTTATGGCTTCTTCCGATTGGTTTACTATTAAAATAAAAGGAAAGCAAAGTCATGGTGCTAGTCCCTGGAAATCTGTAGACCCGATTGTAGTGGGTACAGAGATTGTACAGGCTTTGCAAACCATTGTAAGCAGACAAATTGATATTACAAAAGCGCCGGCCATTGTTACTGTTGGGAAGTTTCATGGTGGTGTTCGCTCGAATATTATTCCGGAAACCGCCGAACTAGAAGGTACGATACGTACATTAGATGATGCTATGCAGCAAGATATTCACAAACGTATTAAACATATTGCTGAAAAAATTGCAGAAGCAAATGGAGCCATAGCGGAAGTAAAAATTGATACCAAAACATTGGTTACTTACAATGATCCTGCATTGGTAGAAAAATCAATACCGATGCTTAAAAAAGCTGCGGGTAATAATAATGTGGTTCCTGTTAATTGGCAAACAGGAGCTGAAGATTTTTCTTTCTACGGTAAAAAAGCTCCCGCTTTCTTTTTTTATTTAGGTGCGCGTGATCCTAAAACCTCAGAAGCTAATGCGCCCAGCCACCATGCCCCAGAGTTTTATATCAATGATAGTAAATTAGATGTAGGTACCAGAGCTTTTTGCTACCTGGTATTTGGTGTAAAATAAATTGGTTAGGATCGGGAGCCAAATAATAAACTTCCGATCCTAACCATATTACTCCCACATTCAATGGCAAGTTGATAATCGCCACTCAT
>JAIEQT010000562.1 GCA_019747455.1 Chitinophagaceae bacterium
AATTCGAATCAGTAATATATGAAGCCGCTTGTTGTAGTTACCGGTGTAAACGGACAGTTGGGTTGGGAATTGCAGCAACTGGCTTCTGCATTTACATCCTATGATTTTCTTTTTGCGAACAGAGATATGCTCGATTTGGAAGACACGGATATGATTCCCTTTTTCTTCGAAAAAAATAAGCCTGATTATTTTATTAATTGTGCGGCTTATACAGCTGTTGATAAAGCTGAAACTGAAAAAGGCAAAGCTTTTCTGATCAATGCTTTGAGCGTTGGCGAAATGGCAAAACAATGTGCTATTTTGGATATTCCCTTTATTACGATTTCTACAGATTATGTATTTAATGGTAATGGGGCCGATGGTATCGATAAAATGCCTTATTTACCTAATTCTTCCATAGATCCTATAAATTATTATGGGCTTTCTAAAGCAGAGGGTGAGTTATTAGCAAAAAAGTATCATGCGAAAACGATCATAGTTCGCACATCTTGGGTGTATAGTAGTCATGGTAATAATTTTGTGAAGACCATGCTGCGATTAATGAAAGAAAGACCTGCTATTAATGTGGTTGTCGATCAATTTGGATCACCTACCTATGCGGGAGATCTGGCAAGTGCCCTAATGCAAATAGTTATGGCATTAGAGTCGGGCAATACGCATTATGGTACCTATCACTATAGCAATACCGGTATTATTAGTTGGTATGAGTTTGCGGTTGCTATTCAGCAAAAAACCGGCTTACCTTGTCTGGTTAATCCTATTCCTACTGATCAATATCCTACTCCGGCTAAGCGTCCGGTATACTCTGCCATGGACTCCTCTACGATCACTGCTGATTTTGGTATTAAATTGCACGATTGGAAGGAAAGCCTGACGAAATTTATTGAGTCTAGGTTAGTGACACCAATAACCTAGAAACACTCTAGTATAATAAATCTTTTTACTTTCAATTTTCGTATCTAAGTTCATTAATACAAATGATCACCGGTATACAACAGATTGGTATTGGCGTGCAGGATGCTTATAAGGCTAGTTTGCTTTATAGGGATGATTTTGGTATGAAAGTAAAAATTTTTGATGATAAAGCATCTGCTCGCTTAATGACCAGGTATACCGGTAATGAGATACATGATCGTCATGCTATTCTTTCTTTAAATATGGCTGGCGGTGGGGGCTTTGAAATATGGCAGTACACGAGTCGTCAACCAGTTTTGCAACCTCAAGATATTCACCCGGGTGATGCAGGTATTTTTGCCGCTAAAATCAAAAGTCAACATATCAAGGAGGCGTATCAATATTTTACAAAAAGTGATTGCATATATTTATCAGCATTATGTATAACTCCCGATAACAGGCATCAGTTTTGGGTAAAAGATCGTTTGAATAATTGGTTTACCATAAAAGAGACAACTAACTGGTTTAAGAAAAAGCAAACTCATTGTGGTGGCGTATTGGGGGCTGTTATCGGTGTTACCAATATGGAAAAGGCACTTCACTTTTACAAAGAGATACTCGGTGTTAGTGAAGAGGTGTATAACATAAATGATTTTGCGAATGATATACCCGGGCTACTGCCGGATCAAACATGTCACCGTATTTTATTAAGGAAAAAGGCCGGTAAGGTTGGAGCTTTTAGTGAATTATTAGGAGATATAGAAATTGAACTGATAAAAGTGCATGGCCATAATAGTAAGCATATTTTTGCGAACCGCTATTGGGGCGATTGTGGATTTATTCATCTTTGTTTTGATGTACATGATATAGAATTTCTAAAAAATAAGGCGGAAAAGGAAGGGTATGTATTTACAGTCGATAGCAAAGGATCATTTGATATGGAAGATGCTGCGGGTCGGTTTTGTTATGTGGAAGACCCTGATGGAACACTGATTGAATTGGTTGAGACGCACAAGGTGCCTATCTTAAAAAAATACGGCTTATACCTCAATCTTAAAAATAGAAAGAAAAATACACCCTTACCTGCTTGGATGATTAATTTGTTA
>JAIEQT010000297.1 GCA_019747455.1 Chitinophagaceae bacterium
AAAGCGGTAAGTATTTGCATTGCTTTTGTAAGTGCTGTTATTGGCTTAGGATTTCAGTTTGCTTGCCTAGTGATAAAGCCAATAACAGCACCCACAAAACCAAAAAGCCAGCAAGAGTATCATTTTTCATTTGCTCAGCAGCCACAAATAAATTGCTTCCACAAATAGCCAATGCCTTCGCTATATCAACGAAATTTTTACTGAATACTAAGCACTGCAAACTGAACACTATTTCATAGCATCGGCTATTCATAAAAGCAATCAGAAGCATCCCAATCAGCAAATAAAAAGTGATACCCTTGCCCGAGCTACTGCCACGTCGCACTCGGTAGTAGCATTTGTTGTTTTTTGAAGATGCTTCCCTTTTTCAGTACAACTATTCAAGCTATAGAAATTCGATCTGCAAAATCGCCTTTTGGCATCCTCAAAAAATCAACCCTAAGAAAGAGTATAAAGTTCCTGCGTCCGATAAAAAGCTTCTCTGTAAGTTGGTTTGGTAATTTTATCAGCCGCAGGAACTTTATACCCTTTCCAAAGACAATCCCGATTATTTAGCAAAATAAAAAAGAGATAAAAAAGACTGCAAAGCTAAGTTCCGGGTATTCAAAAAAGCAAGTTCAAGCCCTGCGGGTTTCAGATAAAATCTCCACCCATAACTTCCCATTACTACTTTTCCTTTGGTTTCACATTTCTCTTTTCAATCGTGTCTGGGGTAGTATTTTATCTGAAAAACTTGCTTTTTTGAAACCCTCCACTTCAACAGACGGCTTTCTTTTTTCTCTTTTTTTCTTTTGAAAAATTTTTGTGTGCGAAGCGTAGCGAAGCACGTCCACTTTAAACCGAAGTCATGAAGAATTACATTATTAAAACCCACAAAAAAGGCACGCTTTACGCCAAACCGCATATGTTCATTTTGAATAAAGGTCTGAATAGCGGTAAACCTAACAAGGAACCATTCACTAACAGCTTTGTTGTCATTTTCGAAAATGAACAGGATTGTGAAAACATCTATTGGATAACCTTCAGCCTTTGGCAATCCAAATTTTGGCATCGAAACTTGGTAGGGTCAGTAATTCCATTCTTAAGAATCACAGATTTTATCAAAGAATTTTCGCGTAAAGCTGATGAAATGCTCAGTGATTTTGAAGAACATCAAAAAAATGTAAAGGCATTGCAACTACTAGAAGCAAAGGCAACTCAATTTAATCAAAACCTCAATTTAATTAATGATATGCGAAGAATCATTCTACATCGCTATTGCAAATAAGTAACCTTAAAAACAAAATTATGACACTATTTATCCTCTACCAAACCGACAATTGGAAAATGAAATCATCAAGAGTTTTTTTTGGTGTTTTCGATTGCCGAAAAAAAGCTTTGGACTGTGCAAAATATCACAATTTGAATGCACACAATTCAAAAATAGTAATTGAAGAAGTTACTCTAAACCAATGTTCAGAACACTAACCAAATAGTATAAGCCATGGAAGAAACGACAGACCCATTTAAAGAAGCAATTGTGAACCATTTGCAAGAATTAGCAAATAACGATGCCTTGTTTGCCATAACATTTAGCAAGCCGTACAAAAATATTGATGACTGTGCTACATACATTCTCAACGAAGTAAAGAAAAGCCAAAGACAAGGCTTCGATGACGATGAAATTTTCAATATGGCAATCCACTATTACGATGAAGAAACAGTCGAAATCGGTAAGCCAATAAAAGCCAAAGTAGTAGTAAATCGCTCAATAACTGCTGCTCGCACAAACGATTTTCCAAAATCAACAACCAAAAACGGTGATGCTAATCAAACTTCATTATTCAAACTGTAACGCTATGATACCAAAAACGGCACTCGAAATTAAAATCGTTGATTTGAGTAAGAACCTTCCTCAAGTTACACAACAGCAAAATGAATTAGCATTTGTAAAATGCTTTGCGAACTACGCCGTTCAGTCAAGAAAAAGTATTTTCTGTCTTGAATGCGGTCATCATTGGA
>JAIEQT010000545.1 GCA_019747455.1 Chitinophagaceae bacterium
TTTGAGAGCGTATCTAATGCAAATTTCAATTCATCAGGATCACTTTCTTTTGTTATATAACCCCTTACGCCAAATTGAAGCATTCTGATAACGGAACGCTCATCATCAAGCATTGATAACACGAGTACCTTTATAGAAGGATAATGTTTTTTTATCCATTCTGCAGTCTCATACCCATTCATGAGTGGCATAGAGATATCCAGTAATACAATATCAGGTAACTCTTTTTCTTTTACCTTTTGAATAAAATCGATACCATTATTGGCTTCAAATACAACTCGGTAATCTTTATACGAATTGATAACCACCGCTAAGCCATTTCTCAGTAGTAAATGGTCGTCTACAAGAGCAATTTTTTTCATAGATCATAATAGCTTCGGGGGGAAGTGATGAATAATATTACAAAGAAACTACTGCAGCAAATATGAAAAGCTGCTGAAAACACCTGTTTTCTTACCGTTAAAATACGATTAAAATTTGGGTATTTACCGAGTAGTTTTAAAAATAATGTGTAAATATTTTTGACCTGTTAAAGAGCTAAAAGCTCAATTATTCACCAGGGGTTACAAACAATAAAGGCGGCACAAGGCCGCCTTTTATTTTCAAAAACACTTTTACAGTACTTTCTCGGCAGATCTAAATATCTGCTTTTTCTTCCATTCATACCAAGGCTTTGGTGCTGTTTTCTTTAATAGTGTATCTATCGTACGCATGCCAAATAAATTCCATATACCATGTAATTTACCGCTAACAGAAGATTGTAAAGCGCGTAAACTCATAGCAAAACCACTATCTATATATTCCATATGATGCCAATAGCCAGCCGGCATAAATAATGTATCGCCGGGCTCTAGAATTACTTCATATCCTTGGGCTTTTTTCAATGCAGGAAATGCTTCATAATCGGGCGTCCCATTTCCCTCACTATAGTTGCTAAAATCCGCCAAACTCAGTACCTCAAAGGGTTTTCTGTATAATCGATCCTTTTCTTCATAAGGAAATAATAACACTCTTTTCTTACCCGCGAATTGCGTATGAAGTATATGGCTCATATCAATATCAAAATGCATGTGCGTAATACTGCCCTCTCCGCCTACAAATAACATCGGATACTTTTTTACAAACCCTTTCATCAAATGATCTGGCCAGCTAAAATCTTGAATGAGCTGAGGTGCATGATCAAAAATATCGAAAAGAAAAATCCGCCAGCCTGCCGGGCCGGCACTTATCATATCTATGTAGTCTCCAAATGTTTTATAATCATCGGCCGTATTTATGGGTGTATAAGCATCACTTTTTATATTGTTGTATAAAGCAACACGCTGTTCCCCTACCAGTGATTTAAAATAATCCCAATTCCATTTTTGGTAAGCAGGCCAGCTTTTTGCAAGATCTTTTATAACTACAGGCTTTTTGCGTTCATAGTAGTTTTTCTTAAATATTCCTCCTTCCAATATAGCGTAGGTATCAACAGACTGTAAATTCATTACCAAAAAAAATTTCTGCAAAGGTAATATGAAGAAATTGTTAGCAACAGATAAAATGATAAATGCATTAAATTTTGCATAACTCTTTGCATATCATGCAATTTGGTAAATTTGTGAATGCTTTTACAGGTTCATCCCGACAATCCTAACCCTCGGCATATGAGTATTATTACTGATTGCCTGCGAAGTGGAGGAATCATAATTTATCCTACAGATACTATTTATGGGTTAGGTTGTGATATATTTCAACATAAAGCACTAGAAAAAATTGCTCAAATAAAAAAAGTAGAGCCATCCAAAGCACAGCTGAGTTTTATTTGTAACGATTTAAGTGATTTGAGTAAATACACAAAAAGTATTAATACCCCTTTATATAGATTGCTAAAGCATTATTTACCGGGCCCGTATACTTTTATTCTGCCAGCCAGTAAAGAAGTACCAAAGATTTTACAAAGTAGAAAAAATACGATTGGCTTAAGAATTCCGGATAATATTATTGCGAGAAGTATTGTAGCA
>JAIEQT010000244.1 GCA_019747455.1 Chitinophagaceae bacterium
AAAAGAGCCGGTAAATTTATGCCATTCCCTAAAGGGGTCGCTATAATTGGCTGTGTTATTAGCGGTTCAATTCTTACCTGATCAGCCAGTTTTTGGTGCCAAATATGAGCGCATTTCGAGCACTTAACTTTTCTGCCGTGTTTGCCAATCTGTTCTGGCGTTACTACAAACTTTGTATCACATTCTGGGCAGGCGATGTACATTGGCTTTACTAATAGATGGATTTCGACAAAAACTATTTACGTAAGAATAAAATACAGCTATTTATATTTGTATTCAACCTTAAAAAGATACGATATAGCTCCTCATGGAAAATTATATTACAGCAATTGAAGAGCTTTGGCAAACAAGAGATACTCTAAGCAAAAATGAGGGCCAATTTGCTCTGGCCAAGTGTATTATCGATGATATAATTTCTTTGCTAGATCAGGGGCGCGTTAGTGTTAGTTATAAAAAGGATGGTCAGTGGCTTGTTAATGAATGGGTAAAGAAAGCAATATTGCTCAGTTTTAAAACATCAGAAATGAAGATTTTTGATGGAAATTTTACCAAATGGCTCGATAAAATAGAACCAAAATTTGCTAGTGGTGATGAAGAAAAAATAAGACAATCTAAGGCTAGGTTTGTACCAGGTGCCTATATAAGAAAAGGATCGTTTATTGGGCAAAATGTTGTGGTTATGCCTTCATTTATTAATATTGGCGCGCATGTTGGTGACGGCTCATTGATTGATACGTGGGCTACTGTTGGATCATGTGCATATATTGGGAAGAATTGTCATATTTCTGGAGGAACTGGCATTGGTGGTGTGCTTGAACCGTTACAAGCTAGCCCAGTAATTATCGAAGATAATTGTTTTATCGGTGCAAGATCAGAAATTGCAGAAGGAGTGCTAGTTGAAGAAGGCTCTGTCATTAGTATGGGCGTCTTTATTGGCGCGTCCACTAAAATAGTCAACCGTAGCACAGGGGAGATTATTTTTGGTAAAGTACCAGCTTACTCTGTTGTTGTGCCTGGTTATTTGCCAGCAAAAGAACATGGAATGCCAGGGCTTTCATGTGCAGTGATTATCAAACAAGTGGATCAAAAAACCCGCCAAAAAACAAGCATTAATGAATTGCTTCGGGAATAATGAGACAAATTATTATATTTGGTAGTTCCAGGAGTTTTGGAAATACAAGACGAGTCGTAAATGACATAATAGGGTTCTGTTGCAAATTTAAGGGAGGGCTATTATTCTAGTTAGAAACTAACAATTTATGAAGCCTAGAGATTTCCATTACCGACATTTTTTACCCGAAATAAACAAAGGTAATGATGAATAACAATAATAAGAAGGCAAAAATGAAATAGAAGAAATCAGGGCAATTGCATGAAATTTAATATGAGCAATATACCTACAAAGCGTTTAAATACAAGGAATGAGTGGCTTTATCTAGTCAAAGCTGAAACCCGCAACGAGTTCTTAGTAATGTAACGGGGTAACCTAACCATTGTTTTAATTCTGGCATTATTTCAAAATTCAGCCCAAAATAGCTAAGCTATAAGCTAATATATAAGAGAGGCCAGGTCTACCCCCTATTTGAGGAAATATGAGAATCACAGACATCTTGGGAGGAGATAAATATTTTCTTACCTCCTTTTTCTCACCTAGCAAGCCTTATGCCTGTTAATCTTCTCCGATCAAGGCAATAATAGTACTATCATCAGCCTCTCCGGAATCACTTGGTTCTAGTACGGTAGACTCCAGAAAAATATTACCTGAGGCTAAACTTTTTTCTAACTCACCAACTAGGGCGATTAACGCTTCCAATACACCTGGAAATATAACAGCACCTGATTCTCTTAGGTACTCTTTATACGCGTTAAAATCCTCTACATCAGGCAAACCTTTGTTAAGCACCTGTTCTTGAAACACTTCTAAAACAAAAATATCATCTTCTTCTGTTTCAGTTAAGCAGCTTATATCTTCAATAGGAGTTAAAGAAAATAAGGTACTTACT
>JAIEQT010000511.1 GCA_019747455.1 Chitinophagaceae bacterium
TTGGGGGTTCCACGAATCCCCTTAGTTTTGAGGCTATAATTGGTTTTATGGAAGCTACTTCTACGCAAAGGGGAAAAGAAAGAAGGAAATGGCAAATGGCATTTCGACGATTTGTTTTAGATGAGGCTACCAGCCAAGAATATGCCCATTATTTCGGTTTAGACAAAAAAACTATCAGAAAATGGTTTGAGCTACAGTTTACCGACGATTTAACCTGGGATAATTTTGGTACTCATTGGCAATTCGACCATATCGTGCCGGTTGCGTATTTTAATTTTGACAATGAACAAGATATGCGTCTGTGTTGGAATTTTATTAATATACGAGTAGAGGGCATTCTTCAAAATAAATACGGGGGGGGCCGGGTTGATGTGCTGGCTGTACGCCGATATTTTGAAGACCTATATAAGAGAACAAAATTTGCTCTCTGTTTAGCTATGCTGCAAAAAATCGAAAGCCTAGAAATTAGCTTGCTAGAGTCGAACCAAAAGGTTGAGGCATTCTTAATAGAAAATAAAGGGTGGTTAGAGCAGCTGAGCGACCTAAACAAAGACGAGTTCGCTAGGTATAACAGCGGAATACCTTTAAAAGAAATCCTACTAGAAAGAGAAATTCTGAAAAAGTTCGGAAACTAACGAATAGATACCCGGCGTCTTTGGTGATTAACGCTGATCTTATTCCGATAAGAATCGATCGCGAATGCTAAGGATTACTATTTTAATGTCCACTTCCAATAGCCTATTACCTAACCTTTTCCTACACCTTCTACCCTCCCCTTTCTGCCTTTCGCCTATCTTTGCATCATGTTTCCGAATTATGATGTAATTGTGGTTGGTGCCGGTCATGCCGGATGCGAAGCTGCGGCCGCAGCCGCAAACCTCGGTAGCAAGGTACTACTTGTTACAATGAACATGCAAACTATTGCCCAAATGAGTTGCAACCCGGCCATGGGGGGAATTGCAAAAGGACAAATAGTAAGAGAAATAGATGCCATGGGTGGTTATAGTGGTATTGTAACAGACCTCAGTACTATCCAATTTAGAATGTTGAATAGAAGCAAGGGGCCGGCGATGTGGAGTCCACGAGCGCAAAACGATCGTATGCTTTTTGCCGCTAAATGGCGTGAAATGTTGGAACAAACGCCCAATGTAGATTTCTACCAAGATATGGTACAGTCTATCATTATCAAAAACGGAAAAGCCTGTGGCGTAATTACCGGACTTGGTCATGAAATAAAATCAGATGCCGTAGTAGTAACAAGCGGCACTTTCCTAAACGGCGTCATACATATCGGTGAGAAAAAATTCGGAGGCGGAAGGGTGGCCGAAAAAGCAGCTACCGGAATTACTGAGCAACTTGTTGCTTATGGCTTTGAAAGCGACAGATTAAAAACAGGAACCCCCCCAAGAGTAGATGGTCGAAGCCTAGACTATAGCAAAATGGAGGAACAAAAAGGAGACGAACATATTACTGGTTTTTCTTATATGAATGTTCCTTTGGTAAAGCCCGAAAACCAACGCAGTTGTTTTATCACTTATACAAATAACACTGTTCACGATCTACTAAAAACAGGGTTCGACAGAAGCCCCATGTATCAAGGCAGAATTGAAGGTGTTGGCCCGAGGTATTGTCCAAGCATAGAAGATAAAATCAGCCGATTTGCCGATAGGGATCGTCACCAACTTTTTGTAGAACCCGAGGGGTGGAATACCGTAGAAATATATGTAAACGGATTTTCAACTTCGCTGCCAGAAGAAGTGCAAAACGAAGCCCTCAAACAAGTTCCTGGTTTTGAGAATGTACGAATTTTTCGTCCGGGCTACGCAATCGAGTATGATTACTTTATGCCAACCCAGTTAACGCATGCGCTTGAAACAAAACTAATAAGTCATTTATTTTTTGCTGGCCAGATAAATGGAACAACCGGTTATGAAGAGGCTGCCTGTCAGGGTTTGATCGCCGGTATTAATGCGCATCAAAAAGTAAAGCATAAAGAGCCTTTTG
>JAIEQT010000261.1 GCA_019747455.1 Chitinophagaceae bacterium
ACAACAAAATATCAGCCTATTTAATCTTTTATTATTGGCTTTTAGCATATTTATGTCTAAGCTTTTTAATCAACGTACTATATTATTAAATTATCCTGTCAATATTCGTACGGATAAATCCATCTCCGGTTGTTTTGTTAATACAGTTACTTTTTCTACAACCCTGGAAGAAAAAGATTCCTACCTCTCCTTAATTCAGGCATGGCCCGATAGGATGAATGCTCTAAAACAGGTAGCCAAATCAACTGCAAGCCAGCAGCTTCATATCAGTACTATCCCCAGTTTTGCTTATTCTTATTTTGCCACACCACATGAACTGGTTATAGAAAATAAGTCTTATTTTTCTGAAAGCCATGCCCAAATAGCACGTTCTAACTTGGCTATTAAATATAGAGAGCAGAATGGAAAACTTTTCTTTAAATGTGAATTGTTGTCTCATATTTTTCCACAGCATTTCGCCAAGTCTCTTTTGCCACGGTTCTTTCATTATTTAGATAAAATAGTTTCAGCCCCATCTTCTCCTCTTTTTGCCATTGATCTTACTTTTCCGGAAGAACGTAAAAAAATATTATTTGATTTTAATGATACAGACTCGCCTTATCCTGAAGATAAAACTTTGATAGATCTATTCGATGCCATCGTGAGCCAATATCCGAATAAAACAGCAGTCAAAGCATTTAATGGCAATTTAACCTACTCAGAGCTTAATCAGAAGGCAGAACACCTCGCCTCTTTTTTAATTCAAGAAGGTATTAGACCTGATGACACTGTGGCTATTCTAATTGATAACCGCGTAGAAATGATCATTGCCATTATGGCTGTACTAAAAGCGGGCGGTGCTTATTTGCCTCTGACAGATAATAGTCCTATAGATAATATTATTTATTATATCAAAGATAGTAACACCAAATGTGTATTAACCATACCTGCCTTAGCTGAAAAAATTAATCTCCCTATACCTATAATTAATATCACTGAGGTTCCACCTTCCTTTAATCAAAATTATATTAAGCCTCCTCTAAAAATCTCAAATTTAGCTTATATTATTTATACATCGGGAACGACAGGCAAACCAAAAGGCATCTTAGTAGAACATCGTACTGTAGTAATCTATGTTAATTATCTTATTAAAAGTAACCAGTTAGATAGCGATAGCGTAGGAAGCAAATATGCTGATTTTAGCTTTGATGCTTCGGTCATTGAAATATACCCCATACTTTTATCGGGCGGAACTTTATGTATTCTTAAAGATAAAGATAGATTGGATCATATAGAGGTTAATAATTTTATTAATGAAAATAAAATTACGTATTCTTTTTTGCCAACGCAATTTGCCGAATTATTTTTCCAACTAAAAAATTCTCAATTAAGCACTTTAATTGTGGGGGGCGACAAATTAAATAGCTTCATTCAGAACTCTTATCGTACAATCAATGCTTATGGGCCCACTGAAGCTACGGTACAATCCACCTCTTTTCTAGTAGATAAACTTTATGAAAATATACCTATCGGCAAACCTATAGACAATGTTAAATGTTATGTGGTTGACAGACAATTAAATCTAATTCCACCTGGCATGATTGGCGAACTATTAATAGGTGGAAAATGTTTGGCTCGTGGGTATCTAAATAACCGCGAACTTACCGATAAAAAATTTATTTTCAACCCATTTCAAACGGAAGAAGAAAAGATTGATAACAAAAATTTACGTCTATACAAAACAGGCGATCTAGCGCGTTGGCTCCCAGATGGAAATTTGGAATATATAGGGCGTTACGACTCTCAAGTTAAAATACGAGGATATCGTATAGAATTGGCAGAGATAGAAAGTAAGCTGATAACTCACTCCAAAATAAAACAAGCCGTTGTTTTAGCCAAAGAATATTCAACTCATAGCGCCGATTCTATAGATAAATATCTTGTCGCTTATTATGTCGCAGATAATAAATTGAATGATTCAGATATTCATAATTATTTATCAAAACAACTTCCTGAATATATGATACCCGC
>JAIEQT010000106.1 GCA_019747455.1 Chitinophagaceae bacterium
GAAAGCGGGAGCAGCTTTTCCTATAAAAGTGAAATGGCAGACCTCAGTAATTATGCCGGTCACGTAGTAACCCTGAAATTCGAGTTATTCAGGGTTACTTCGGGCATCGTACCTGACACCGCTTTTAATCTTCATTTTGACGGTTACTCCGTCCAGGCATATCCTACTGTACATATCCAGTCAACATCTGAAATGTTTAAATCCTGTTCTGATATTGGCGATAGCTATACCGCAACTGTTACTGATGGCGGAAGCAACCCTTCTTTTCAATGGCTCGTAGATGGCATTAGCCAAAACACTATTACAAACAATTTCTCTGGAAAATTCGCGGTGGGCCAACAGATAGAATGCGCAGTTATTTCTAACCTTCCTGAGGCAGGAACGGTTCCCGAAACCGCTTATTCCAACATTGTAGCTGTTCAGCCTTCACAAACGGGAACAGTTAAAGTGGTCAGTAATTTCTATACCACCGTTGCTAATAATATTATTACCATCACCGCCAATGGAGGCAATGTAAAGTGTAGTCCTTTCAATACTGCATATTGGCTCATAAACGGTCAGTACCAAGCACCAAACCCGCTAACAGGGATGATCACTCCTACCGCCTATTTCTATGCTGCAGCCTTAAAAACCGGCGATACAGTACAGGCACTCCAGTTTCATTCAGGAAATCCGTGCCCTGATCTATCGCCAGTTTATACCATAGTCGACAATAGCATGTACACAAGGATGGCTGCTCAGGAAACTACTTCTCCAAACCCTAAATTGACCTTATATCCCAATCCGGCATTCAGCAATGTTACTATTGCCATTGACCCCGCTCTGGCTAAAGAAGCCCAGGAGATTATATTAGTAAACTTATTAGGCCAGGAAGTAAGCAGAAGGAAACCCGATGGTACAACAAACATCATACTTGACGTTAGCGGCATAAACAATGGGCTATATATTGTAATGCTAAAAACAAAAAAAGAAACCATAACACAAAAACTGCTAATACAGCATTAGCCAGGCAGCGGTTTTTTCATTGTGCTGATTTGCTTTTCAAATAATTAGGCAATATATCAGATTTAGTGATGCTCTGATTTGCATATTTAAAACCTCAAAAATCAGCAAATAAAATACGCTACAGGTGTAGGAATTGTGAAAAAACAAGAGTTGAAAACTATACTTATGAAGCTTATCAGTCTGGCACAAATCAAAAAATAATTACCTACACTAAGGAAGGTTTGAGTATACGCAGTACGGCGAGAATATTAAAAATCTCTACTTCCACTCTACTATCGCGAATCATTTTAATTTCTAAAAACGTTCGTCAACCTGCCATCCCTAAAGGCAAAATATTTCAAGTGGATGAAATGAGAACTTATATCAGAGAAAAGTTTAAACTTACTTGGATTGTCTATGCTTTGGAACAGGAAACTAAGAATATAGTGAGCTTCAATGTCGGAAGGAGAACGAATAATACACTAAAAAAGTAATTAGAAGTCTGGAATTATCAGACGCAAAACGTATTGTTACTGATAAATTGAAACATTACAGGTATTTAATCCCGAAAGAAATTCATAGCACGAAGTATAGAGGCATTAATCACATTGAGCAAAAGAACCTGAGCATCCGAACTCATCTTAAAAGGTTAAACCGCAGGACGATTTGTTTTAGCAGGAGTTTGGTTGTTTTGAATGCAGTTTTGAGGATTTATTTTTGGGGGTAAACGAATATTAGTATTTTACATATGAGAAATTATAAGCAAAACCGATATGGCATAAAAGTCAGTAATGATTCGATTATATTGTGCAAGACTGCTCCCTATATTTGACTAAGACAAAATGGAATGCTTCTGAGAGGTTAATTTTCAGGATAGATCACAAAAAATCAAGTCATTACTGGTCAAGATCCACCAACAAAGCGAGCAGAAATCCTGGCAGAAATGCCGTTTTTTTTTGCATGTTTAGTTAAATGATTCGATTATATTCATACATTTGATTATACATTATAAGCCAAAATCAAATTT
>JAIEQT010000040.1 GCA_019747455.1 Chitinophagaceae bacterium
AATAATCAACGACCCGGTATATGGTTTTATCACCATCCCTTCTGATTTAATTTACGATTTAATTTCACATCCCTACTTCCAGCGTTTGCGCTACATCAAACAATTGGGCATGACGCATTTGGTGTATCCGGGTGCCTTACATACTCGTTTTCATCACGCTTTGGGCGCCATGCATCTGATGAGTTTGGCATTAGAAGTATTAAAAAGCAAAGGCCATGAAATTAGTCCTGAAGAAGAACAAGCGGCATTGATAGCTATTTTATTACACGATATTGGGCACGGGCCATTTTCTCACGCCTTAGAACATAGCCTAGTAAGTGGCGTGCACCACGAAGCCATCTCTATGCTGATGATGGAAAAACTAAACATCGAGTTTGATGGAAAATTAACCCTTGCTATACAAATATTTACAAACAAATACCCTAAAAAATACCTACATCAACTTATCTCTGGTCAAATAGATTTGGATAGAATGGACTACCTAAACCGAGATAGTTTTTTTACGGGTGTAAGCGAAGGGGTGATTAGTTTCGATAGATTGATAAAAATGTTCAATTTGGTAAACGACAACTTAGTGATTGAAGAAAAAGGCATTTACTCAACCGAAAACTTTTTGATTGCTCGCAGATTGATGTATTGGCAAGTGTATTTGCACAAAACCGTAATTGCTGCCGAACAATTACTCGTAAAAATATTGGAAAGAGCCAAAGAATTGAGCCTCAACAAAATCGAATTATTTGCCGCTCCTGCCTTACAACATTTTCTTAAAAACGTAATCTCCGAAGCCGACTTTCTTGCCGATGAAAAACACCTCATCAACTTTGCCAAACTCGACGACCAGGATGTATATGCGGCGATAAAAGTATGGGCAGACCACCCCGACATGGTGTTGTCTAAATTGTGTAGCATGCTTATCAACCGCCAGCTGTATAAAGTAGAAGTAAGTGATAAAAATACACGCTTGGAAAAAATTGAAGGCGTAGAAAAAGAACTACTAACACGCTTAAAGATTCCTAAAGAAACCTTAAAGTATTTTGCTTTTTGCATTCGTATTAGCAATAGAGCTTACAACGTTGGTGCAAGTAAAATCAATATCTTGAAAAAAGACCACAACATACTTGATATAGCAAAAGCCTCCGACTTATCTACCTTACAAAGCTTAGATAAAACCGTAGAAAAGCATGTTTTTTGTTATTTAGGATAATCAAAAACTAAATGAAAATAATTGAAATTCCTGACGAACTAAATCTAGAAAATTCGCAATCCATTCAGGTTTACGACTATCATAGTTCGCAAGAAAGTAGCAAACAACAAGTTATTCTAAATCAAAACACGTTTAGTTTTTTAATGGAAGGTACTAAAGAAATTATTTTTGATAACTCTACTTTGGGTAATTGCTCATCCCAATTAGCTTCTGCCAAATACTCAATTAGATTACAGTAATCTTTATGCATTTGTTTGATTATCTGGGGATCAAATAAGTCTTCCACATAATCCCATTCAGCTACAAACCCTTCATTTGTTTCATAAGCTTTATTATCTAAGTATACTTGTGAAGTCTGGGTTATCGAATAACCATTAGATATGTATCCATCTATAGAAAAATCAAATAATTTGTTTCCAAGCATACTCGTTAATACTATAGGAGACAACGATTTATTTTGTGCTATGTTTAACTCTTTTCTAATTAGCCTTTGGAAATCTATACCATCAAATAAATTATGTTCTATATCATTCCATAATTCTTCATGTATATTTTGCAATGAAGTTTGAATACTGTTACTACTGCGGTTATAATTAAATAATTCAAGTACGGTAAAATCACCCAAAATATCATTCACTTGCTCATGCAATGGTAATCGATTAAATAAAGTGAGATTTATACAAAATTTGGCACTACCACTCCACCTACTCAACACCTCCCCATAGACGTATAATGCCAATGATGTTGAACTTATAGTATGTTGTTCAGCTTTTTGTTTTACCTTATTCCATTTAAAATTTTTTATGATTGCCGTACAACGTGC
>JAIEQT010000139.1 GCA_019747455.1 Chitinophagaceae bacterium
GTCGTTTATGCTTTTCCTCAATCTGGGATTAGCACTTTGGATCGGTAAAATCCTGGGAGAAATTTACTATGGTTTTTTTGCAGTAGCCGG
Organism: Chitinophagaceae bacterium; assembly: GCA_019747455.1. Lineage (GTDB taxonomy): Bacteria > Bacteroidota > Bacteroidia > Chitinophagales > Chitinophagaceae > Sediminibacterium. The sequence goes on from JAIEQT010000139.1 coordinate 91, forward strand.
ATTTTATTGTATCGCAGCAATTCTGTATTATTTTTTTATGCTAAAATGGATAAAAAAATGTGTTGGGAATACGGTCATTAAACACGTACTAAAATAAACTCCATGGAAGCCATAACGACCAGTGTCGAACTTAAAAATGCCATTCAAATTTTAGAATTTGATCAACAGATCAGAGAGCAGCAACTTAAAGAACAAGTCTTTCTTACCATCGAAAGCTTGAAGCCTGTAAACCTGATCAAAAACACCTTACATGAAGTCGTCTCCTCTCCCTACTTAATTGACAACCTGTTAGGAGTAGCCATGGGATTAACTTCAGGATACATTACTAAAAAAATAGCTTTGGGCAAATCGGTAAGTGTAATAAGAAAGATATTGGGCTCGCTATTGGAATATGGCATCACCAATATTGTTGCACAGAATACCGACTCAATTAAAACATTTGGTCAATCGATCTATCAATATTTCTTGAGAAAAAAGAAATAAAAAAAACAGAAACCGTGATAACAAAAGATATACAATTGCCTTTTTTAGCTAAAGCAAGCCTTTTTTTTATTGGATTGGTTGCCTTACTGGTGATATTGTATGTCGCTCAAGGCATCATTATACCTATTGTTTTCGCGATTATCATAGCAATTGTACTTCACCCTGTCGTAAATTTCTTTGTAAAAAGAAGGATAAACCGCGTTGTAGCTATTGCAATTACTTTATTCCTTACGTTTATAGTTATTGGTGCTATTAGCATGCTTATCATCTCGCAAGTAAGTCGATTTAGCGAAACCTGGCCCATATTGGTTGATAAATTTACGGTTTTGCTTAATCAATCGATCAATGATTTATCCGGATATCTCGATATAAATCCGAAGAGTATCCACGAATGGATTACAAAAGCCGAAAGTGAAGTAATCAATTCGAGCACTGCAGCAATTGGCCAAACACTCGTTATTATTGGTGGGCTGATAGCTGTATTGTTATTGGTACCTACATACGTTTTTATAATATTATTTTACCAACCTCTTTTAATTGAGTTTATTCACAGGCTGTTTGGATCAAGCCAACAAAGCAAGGTAACAGAAATAGTTACCCAGACCAAAACAGTTATTCAACGTTATCTGGTGGGGCTTGTTATTGAAGCAATAATCGTAGCAACCCTCGACACCACAGCACTTTTAATTCTTGGAATTGATTATGCAATCCTCCTGGGAATAATTGCCGCGTTGTTAAATGTTATTCCGTATATCGGAGGACTCGTGGCCGTTGCATTACCCATGATCGTAGCTATAGCAACCAAATCTACCGCCTGGTATGCGTTCTATGTACTGATCATGTATTACATTATTCAATTATTCGACAACAATTTTATTGTTCCTTATATAGTTGCCTCAAAAGTTAAAATAAATGCACTTTTTTCAATCATCGCGGTATTCGTTGGAAACGCATTATGGGGCATACCTGGAATGTTCCTTTCAATACCCCTGCTTGCCATTGTAAAACTGATTTTCGATCATATCGAATCGTTAAAACCCTGGGGATTTTTATTAGGCGATACCATGCCACCCATACTAAATCTCAATAAACTAATTAAGAAGGCAATATAACAGTCAAAAACACATATTAATCAAAGATATAAATCTACTTAAAGCTTTATCCCAATGAAAAATGCAACTAATTCACATAAGTCTGATAATGCAAACTTGCACCAATTGGAATTTTCTAATCTTGAAAACACCATACACTCGGTTATTGGACATAAAAAAAACAAACACAAATTTCACAAAAATGGACATGCCCATCTTCCTGAAATTCTTGTCATTACCTCCTATCCTCCGCGCGAATGTGGAATAGCAACCTATTCCCAGGATTTGATAAAGGCGATCAATAACAAATTCAGTCAATCGGTATCGATTAAGGTTTGTGCTTTGGAATCGGGTGACACCAATT
>JAIEQT010000476.1 GCA_019747455.1 Chitinophagaceae bacterium
GATTGATAATACGAATATAAAGCTTGTAAAACCTTCACCCTTAGATGCCTTCTGTTTAACATGTATAAGAACAATTTTTAGTACTCGACACGTAGATGTGTCATTTTTGTTATGCGAAGGCGCAAAGGTAATTTATATTATTGATATCTAGGTGTACCAATACCCAATATTTCAATCGTTTGTTTTTATTTTCCGAATATCGGCTATCCGTTTTTCAACAATTTGATTCGCGGCCACGTGGGTAGGAATATTTTCGGCTTTCGACTTTTTCAGTATATCACGAGTGACTTCGTAAATATTTTCGGCCAATTGTACGGTACGCTCCTTACTGTATCCAGCAATTTCAGAATAACAATTAATCAATCCCCCTGCATTAATTAAATAGTCTGGAGCATATAAAATATCTTTTTCTAACAAGAGTTTCCCGTGCTCTTCCTCATTCGCCAGTTGATTATTAGCAGATCCTGCAATGATCGCACACTTTAGTTTATTTATTGTTGCTGTGTTAATGGTTGATCCTAAGGCACAGGGCGCATATACATCTACATCCAAATCATAGATATCCGCATTAGATACCATTTCTGCTTTATACTTTTTAGCGATTTGCATTAAGCGATCTTCATTTAGATCGCTTACATATACTTTGACATTCTCTTTCCGAAGCAAACGGACCAAGCACTCTCCTACCTGGCCTACCCCTTGCACCGCAACCGATTTTCCAGCCAACGTATCATTCCCAAAAAGTTCTTTAGCACATGCCCTGATTCCAAAGTAAACCCCTATCGCGGTGATAGGCGCAGGGTTTCCGCTACCACCTATTTCTGCTGGAACACCCGTGACATACTCGGTCTCCATGCGGATATATTCCATGTCTTTTTGATTGGTACCCACATCAGTAGCCGTGATAAATAAACCATTCAGATTTTTTATGAAACGACCATAACGCCGCATCAAGGCCTCTGTTTTATGTGCTCGACTATCTCCAATAATAACAGCCTTCCCTCCGCCCAAATTCAAACCCGTGATAGCTGCCTTGTAGGTCATCCCTCTCGAAAGGCGTAAAACATCCCTCAATGCATCTCCCTCCGTTTTATAGGCCATCATCCTCGTTCCCCCCAAGGCTGGCCCCAAAGTGGTATCGTGGACAGCAATAATAGCCTTCAACCCTGTATCCTCATCATAGCAAAAGGACACACTTTGATGCCCTAAATCACCTAATTGATCAAAAACAGCATTATCTACTTTGTTTGAGGACATCATAAAAAGCAAATTTTGAAGAGGTTAAGGCGACAACGAACTAAAATTACATCTTAGCATACACGTCGACTACCAAAGCTAATAAATAATTTACCTAACGGGTTATTTATTTTACTGTTTTTTTTATACTTTCGACTTCTCGTTATATGTCTATATTAGCACCCATTATGAAGAATATTGCAGTCATCGGCTCAGGCACCATGGGTAATGGTATCGCCCATACCTTTGCTCAGTTTGGCTATTCAGTCCATATCATTGATACTTCTGAAGCAAACCTTCAAAAAGGAATAACGACTATTTCAAAAAATTTAGACAGACAAGTCGGTAAGGGGATTATTTCGGCACCAGATAAACCCAACATATTAAATAACATCACCACACATACCGACCTCAAATCGGGTGTCGAACAGGTGGACTTAGTCGTGGAAGCTGCAACAGAGAATATCGATTTAAAGCTCAAAATATTTAAAGAGCTAGACCAATTCTGTAAGCCGCAGGCCATTTTGGCATCCAATACCTCATCTATATCCATCACCAAAATTGCTTCTGTAACGAAACGTGCCAGTCAAGTAATTGGGATGCATTTTATGAACCCCGTACCCGTGATGAAACTGGTAGAGGTGATAAAAGGCTACGCCACCAGCGATATGAGGAGTGCCTGCTTCTAGTCGTGCCGGCAAATCGGCGTAAGTCGACCATTCCTTTGTTACTTCGGAGATCATATCTCCTCCGCCCATCCATGGTGGCATGTTTTCTAGAATATGTTCTTTGCCGT
>JAIEQT010000486.1 GCA_019747455.1 Chitinophagaceae bacterium
GTTCCTGGAACAAGGGATATGAATTTTTGGCAAAGAACTTTCGTTGGATTAGTATTGGAAGATATATCGATAGTAGCGCTGCAAGAACTAAATTATCGGCTATACTACCGCCAAATTATACCAATAAAAATACGATAGCTTTTGCGGTATTAAAAGATAAAAGGTCTGTAATTATTTTAAGGGCCGATTTCCAATCCAGAACTTTTGCATCAGCAGATGTGCCCGTTAATACATCATTAACTATAGTATCTGTTAGTAAAATGGGAGATAGCTTTTATGTAGGTAGTAGAAACATAACAGATGCTTCTTCGTCTCCGGCTTTTTCTATAACACCGGAAAAGAAAACAATAAAACAATTGATTGATTTTTTAAACACGTTATAATACCAATATCAGAAATACGCAGAACCACATCGGGGGATGTGAGACCCCGCCGTTCAAGGCGGGGTTTTATTTTTTAAGCATTTACCTTGATATCCTTTCTTCTTAATGCCCAATAAGCCCATCCTGCACTGATGATCATAAATATAGCTCCGAGTAAAAATGCCGCACCGGGAAAATAAAATGGAGCTGTATCATGTGTAAAATAGGCGAATAGGTTGGTCATCATAATAGGCCCAACTATAGATGTAGCACTCATCAAACTAGTTAACGCTCCTTGCAACTCACCTTGCTCATTTGGGGGTACATTACCAGAAATAATAGATTGCAATGCAGGCCCGGCAATACCACCTAGGCAATAGGGAATTAAAAATGCAAACATCATCCAACTTTGCGAAGCAAAAGCGAAAAGAAATAATCCGATAGCATAAAAAGATAATCCAATGTATACACTCTTTTCATTGCCCAATTTAGGATTGATAAATCTTACCAATCCACCTTGTACAGCACCAACAAGTATACCAATTAAGCCTAATGATAATCCGATCATTTTAGGCGACCATTTAAACTTTTCAATATTAAAAAAACTCCAATTACTTTGTACAGCATGGGCTGCCAAATACACAAGTATCAAGGAAGCTACTAAACCTGATACAGCAGGATATTTACGAAGCTGCAATAAAGAGCCCAAAGGGTTTGCTCTTCTCCATTCGAAAGGTCTGCGTAAATCTTTACTTAATGATTCGGGTAGAATAAAATAACCATAAAGCCAATTCGTTAACGCTAGTGCTGCAGCAACAAAGAATGGGACACGTGTTCCCAATTCTCCTAAAAAGCCACCAAGCATAGGACCAACTACAAATCCTAATCCAAAAGCTGCTCCAATCATGCCAAAATTCTGAGCTCGGTTTTCTGCAGTACTGATATCTGCTATATATGCAGATGCAGTAGTAAAACTGGCACCTGTTATTCCTGCAATAATTCTTCCTACAAATAACCAACCAATACTAGGGGCAAATGAAACAAACAAATAATCGATACCAAAACCAAATAATGAAAATAATAAAACAGGTCTTCTGCCATACTTATCACTTAAATTACCAAGTATGGGCGCACAAAGGAATTGCATAATGGCATAGGCAAATGTGAGCCATCCTCCATATTGTGAGGCTACAGAAACATCTGTAATGCCTAACAATTCTTCAATTAATTTAGGGGCAACAGGAATGATTAATCCAAACCCAATTACATCTATAAGTAAAGTGATAAATATAAAGCCGATAGCAGCTTTTTTGGAAGAGGCCATACTGTTGAATTAAAGGTTAGCAAAGATGCTTTTTTATTCCGATACTTTCCGTGTTACTCCCGGGATTTCCATAACCAAATCTTCTCCATAACATCCAGCAGGTGTTTGGTATCCGGGTTTTACATTACCCTTTAAAACTTTCTCCACTATCAAAACACTGCTCATAGCCGTTAATGCATAGCCCTCCGGCCCTGATAAAGTGGCGCTGTAGGAAACGCCTTTATCATCCCACACTTTTCCCCAAACCAGTGTTGTCGCTTTTTCTCTTGTTGCCTTATCCGGCCCCTCTGGTTTAGATTTTATTTTTTTAAGTTGATATTTTTTTACAATGGGTAACTTTAAAATCCAATTA
>JAIEQT010000161.1 GCA_019747455.1 Chitinophagaceae bacterium
AATACGTGGTCCGAGATCTCGTGCAGGATTAATGGCATAACCGGTTGGTCCGCCTAAACAAAGTCCTACAGCTAATACTACCAGCGCCACAGGTAAGGCATCTACAGCACCTAATGTGTTTACAGGCTTTACAATAAATAAAACAGCTACCATAAAAATGGCTGTGGCCAACATTTCTGTAATAAAGTTTTGAAGCGTACTGCGAATAGCAGGAGATGTAGCAAAGCTGCCTAGTTTAGCTCCGGAATCTTCCGTACTATCAAAATGTTCGCGATACATTAACCATACCAATAATGACCCTATCATAGCACCTAGTAATTGCGCTATAATATATTGCGGCACTAGTGCCCATTCAAATTTTCCTACTACGGCTAAGGCAATAGTAATAGCGGGGTTTAAGTGCGCTCCACTAACGCCGGATACTGCGTATACACCTATGAATACTGCCATGGCCCACCCAAAGGTAATAGCTACTAAACCGCCGCCATTACCTTTTGTTTTTGAAAGCACCACATTGGCTACCACACCATTACCAAATGTTATTAACAGTATAGTTCCCACCATTTCGGCCATAAAAGGAGTCATAAGCAAGCATTTAAGATTGGTAAATTAAGCAACTAAATATTGTTGTGCAAGTAAATTAAAAGATTCAATTTGTTTTCCTATCCAAGCTTTATTCATACCCATTTCATTAGCCATTATTTCGGCAACTACAGGAGCTAACTGTATGGCAACTTGGGCATCCAAAAATAAGAGTCTTGTTCTTCTGGCTAAAAAATCTTCGACGGTTACAGCCAGCTCGTATCGAACAGCATAGCTAATTTCCGATAACCGAATCGAATAGTCCTCAACAAGCAATTTGGAAAGTGAAGTATTGCCCATTTCTATTTCCTTCAATCTTCTTTCCTTACTCCTTTCATCTCCAATTGGTAATTCTTTTGTAACACAGCCTCCTTTCTTTTCCAGCTTTGCAGAAAAAATAGCGTTATCAATGGCATCCTGAGCCATTTTCCGGTAGGTCGTCCACTTACCACCGGTAATCGTAACCAATCCACTATTACTAATCAGTAATGTATGATCTCTGGATAGTAATGCGGTAGAAGCAGCTCCTTTCATTTTTACCAGTGGCCGAAGACCGGCAAAAACGGATAATATATCGCTTCGCTGAATTGTTGCGGCAGCATATCGATTGAAATGATTGATAACAAACTCAATCTCTTCTTCCAACGCTTTAGGCTCTTCCGCAATAGTATCAACACCTGTATCGGTTGTACCTAATACCATTTTATCAAGCCAAGGTACTGCGAAGAAAACCCTGCCATCATCTGTTTTAGGAATCATCATAGCATGATCACCAGGAAAAAAATGTTTATGGATTACCAGATGTATTCCTTGAGAAGGACTCACCAACTTATCTCTACCAGGCTCATCCAATGCTAATATCGCATCTGTAAAAACTCCGGTTGCATTAATAACCGATTTTGCTTGTATGGTATACTGCTTATTGTTTAGTTGATCTTTACAAGTGATAGCTGTAATTTTCCCATTTGTTTTATGAAATTCAATAACGCTGCAATAGTTTACTAGAACAGCACCTTTAGCCATAGCTGTAGTTGCTAAATCTATACATAGCCTACTATCGTTGAATTGTCCGTCGTAATATAATACACCCCCAAATAGTTTTTTTGTTTCTATTCCCGGCAAAAAAGCGGTAGTTGTTTTTTTATCTAACCATTTTGTTTTGCCTAAAGATAAACTACCCGAAAGGATATCATATACCATTAATCCTATCCCATAAAATAATTTGTCCCATAAGCTATAAACGGGTACCACAAAAGGTTGTATCGAGGTAACATGCACTGCATTTTTCAACAATCTCCCTCTTTCATGCAAAGCTTCTCTTACCAGTTTAATATTACCTTGCGCCAGATAGCGTACGCCACCGTGCACCAATTTAGTAGATCTGCTAGAAGTGCCTTTTCCAAAATCTGCTGCTTCAATAAGTAGTGTGCTATACCCGCGTGTAATGGCATCCAAAGC
>JAIEQT010000332.1 GCA_019747455.1 Chitinophagaceae bacterium
TTGAGGAACTGGTACAGTTACCTGGTGTTGGAAGAAAAACAGCAAATGTAATTACCAGTGTAATTGATGAACAGCCTAATATGGCGGTAGATACGCATGTTTTTAGGGTGAGCCATCGTTTAGGCTTAGTATCTCCTAAAGCTACCACCCCACTTGCGGTTGAAAAAGAATTGATAAAACATATACCCGAAGAATACGTTTATCGGGCACATCATTGGCTCATTTTACATGGCAGGTATACATGCCTGGCCCGTAACCCTAAATGTAAAGAATGCGGGTTGCAAGAGATTTGCAGGCATTATATTAAACACCCTTTTACAGGCTCAAGGTGACATCGTCGGAAATTCAGACAACCCGACGTTCTGACGTTCTGACGACCCGACGAATCACTATTGACTATTGACCACTGACTAATGACTACTGACCACTTACCAATCGATAAGACTCATCAATCATTTGTTGCAACTGCTTCTTGCTCAATATGCCATTTACAACAACAGTATTCCAATGTTTTTTATTCATGTGATACCCGGGTAAAATAGTATCTGGGTATTCTTCTCTAAGTTCCAGTGCATATTCAGGATCACATTTTACATTAAAACGAAGGGGTTCCGCATCTAAACTCATCAATAAGAAAATTTTATTTTTTACTTTGAACACCAATGTATCTGGCCCAAAGGGTAATGTCTCTTCAACCCCGGGTTTTGATAAACAATATTCTCTTATTGATTCTATATCCATAGATGAATCTTCAATCTGATTCTAAGATTCCAGATTTTAGATTGGTTATTAACCTAATAACCTAGTAACTCAGTAACTACTTTCACCAATTCTCCTTTTGTAATAGGAACTCCCATAATTTTATTGTACCCTTTTGCGTCAACTAAAAATTGATCGCGAATAATTTTAATGAGTTGCCCATTATTAATTTCAGGGATCAATACATGCTCGAATCTGGCGATGATATCTCCTAAATTTTTAGGGAAGGGGCGCAAATAACGAAGATGAGCATGACTCACCGCATGACCATCTGCTTGTAGTTGAAGTACAGCACTTTTAATGGCACCATAGGTAGAGCCCCATCCTAATACTAAAACCTTTCCTTTTTCAGGACCGCTATCAATCGTTTGGAGAGGAATATAATCAGCAATTTTATCAACCTTAGCCTGACGTGTTTTCACCATATGCTGGTGGTTATCAGAATCGTAACTAATATTACCGGTAATATCTTGTTTTTCTAATCCGCCTACCCGATGTTCTAAGCCGGGTGTACCCGGTATTGCCCAGGGGCGTGCTAATTTTTCATTACGTTTATAAGGCAGGAATTTTTCCTCGTCTTCCGCTAATTCCTTTTTGTATGATACTTCAATGGGTTTTAAATCTGCCGATTGCGGAAACTTCCAAGGTTCAGCTCCATTGGCAATATAACCATCACTCAATAGAATAACCGGAGTCATATGCTGAACTGCAATTCTCACCGCTTCATAGGCAACATCAAAACAATCACTAGGAGTAGCCGTAGATATCACCGGCATGGGGCATTCCCCATTTCTTCCGTAATAAGCTTGCAATAAATCACTCTGTTCTGTTTTGGTTGGTAAGCCAGTAGAAGGGCCACCGCGTTGAATATTTATAATAACTAGTGGTATCTCCAGCATTACAGCTAAGCCCATGGCTTCCGTTTTTAAAGCCATACCCGGACCGGATGTGGTAGTAACACCTAACGCGCCGCCATAGCTGGCACCTATAGCAGAGGTAATAGCAGCTATTTCATCTTCTGCCTGAAAAGTTCGAACACCAAATGCTTTGTGTTTACTCAGATCATGCAAAATATCTGATGCCGGCGTTATCGGATATGACCCTAAAAAAAGTGATAATCCACTTTTATCGCTGGCTGCTACTAATCCTAATGATAATGCCTGATTACCCATAATGCTCCTGTAAACACCCGGTTGCATTTTGGCTTTCTCTACTTTATAGCGTGTGGTAAACGTTTCAATAGTATCACCATAATTATAGCCGGCTTGTAATACTTTGATATTACT
>JAIEQT010000639.1 GCA_019747455.1 Chitinophagaceae bacterium
CAGGTGAGGATGGCAAATCCCGTTCTAATTTTATGCAAAATTATCAAACTGGCGGAACCCCCTGGTTTGTTTTCATAGACCAGAATGATTCGGTATTGTTTGCAGATTTCCATATCAATGTTGATGGCGCCATCGATTTCTTAAAAAATATAGAATAATAAGCTTCAAGGAAAATTGCCAATTATATAGCAATAATACTGACGGCACAATTAATGTAATTCTGATATTGAATTATAAAAAGGTGATGAATGATGTAACTTATAGAACTCATCAAAAAGGGAAAAGAGAATGCGGCAAAGATTATTGAAAGTATAGCAAGAATGATAAAAAGATGATAGAACATTTAGCTGATAAGAAAAGATTTGAATGGAAAGCCGATGGCGCCATTTCTTTTATAGAATACTATCAAAAAGGTGATTGCTATATTCTATGGCATAGCCAAGTGCCCCAAAGTTTAAGGGGACAAGGCATTGGCAAGCAATTAGTAGAGGCCACGTTTGATTATTTGCTGCAGCATAATATCAAAGCAAAAGCTACCTGTAAGTATATTCGCATGATAGCGATGAGAAACAGTAAATGGAATAGCCATATCTCTACTTAAAAAAAATAAAATGAAATTAGCGATAAACGATACATTTAATAAAGAATTACCCATAGATCCAATACAAGAAAACTATGTAAGGCAAGTGGCAAATGCGTGTATGAGTAATGTAAACCCGACTGCTTGTAAAAACCCAAAAATTATTCATACTGCTGACCAAATGCTCGAAAACCTGGGCCTGCGCAAAGAAGATGCACAAAGCCAACAATTTTTAAATGTCTTTTCTGGCAACGAAATTTATGCTAATACCACCCCGTATGCAATGTGCTATGGCGGTCACCAATTTGGTAACTGGGCGGGGCAATTAGGCGACGGCAGAGCTATCAATTTATTTGAAGTAAATCATAATAGTAAACAATGGGCGGTGCAACTAAAGGGAGCGGGAAAAACACCTTATAGCCGCACAGCAGATGGCCTGGCAGTCTTGCGTTCCTCTGTCAGGGAATATCTATGTAGCGAGGCTATGCATCATTTAGGTGTGCCTACAACAAGAGCGGTGTCGCTTATACTTAGTGGCGATAAAGTAGTAAGAGATGTTTTGTATAATGGCAACCCTGCTTATGAAAATGGTGCAATTGTTTGTAGAGTAGCCCCATCTTTTATTCGCTTCGGCAATTTTCAAATCCTCTCAGTAAGGAATGATCTGGATAATTTGAAAAAATTGGTGGATTATACCATTACTCATTTTTATGCCCAAATAGGGGCAATAAATGAAATTGCTTATATAAATTTCATTAAAGAAGTAGCAGAAAGAACAATGCAAACCATTATTGAGTGGCAAAGGGTTGGCTTTGTACACGGGGTAATGAATACAGATAATATGAGCATTCTTGGCCTTACGATAGATTACGGCCCTTACGGTTGGTTAGAAGATTATAACCCGGGATGGACGCCCAATACCACTGATGCAGGGCGAGCCCGTTATGCTTTTGGCAAGCAAGGCTATATTGCTCTGTGGAATATTTATCAGTTAGCCAATGCACTTTCCCCTTTGATCAAAGACACTAAAAAGTTAGAAAATGTATTGCAAAAAATACAGGACGATTATCATTCAGGCCGCCAAAAAATGATGCTTGGCAAAATTGGGCTTAATGAGCAAACAGAAAATGCTGAAGCTCTTATCAAGGATCTGGAGCAACTCCTACAGCATAGCGAAATGGATATGACTTTATTCTTTAGAAATCTTTCTTCATTTGATGGCATTGTTTCAGAGGTATATATTTCTGCTTTAGCAGAATTGAGTTATTCAAAAACATTTGACACACATAGAAAAAATTGGACAGCATGGTTTACTACCTACTCCGGGTCACTGGGGAAGCATCAAGTAGAAAATAAGGTGGAGCAAATGAATTTGGTAAACCCTAAATATGTCTTAAGAAACTATATGGCTCAACTAGCCATAGAGGCAGCCGACAAAGGCGACTATTCGATTATAGACGAACTTT
>JAIEQT010000063.1 GCA_019747455.1 Chitinophagaceae bacterium
AAGGAATTACAGCACCGGGAGTTTAGTGATGGCAGTGGTATAGAACTGTATGATTTTGGTGCCCGGCTGCAAGACCCCCAATTAGGCAGGTGGAATGGAGTTGACCCATTGGCTGAACAAATGCGCCGCTTTTCTCCCTATAACTATGCGTTGGATAACCCGGAACGGTTTATAGATAAAGATGGAATGGAAGCGGAGGAATATGAAGGTGAATATGGTGTAAGAGACAATACTACTTCAGCAGCTTCATTTAAGAGTTGGAAGTATATTAAGTTTTATCCGGGATCTGCTGGGCCTGCTAAAAGATTCAGTATTAAACAAAATTCAAATGATGATTGGATACATAATAAAACAACCGGTAGGGTTTATTGGGACGATAATGTAAAGAAAGCTGATGATGTAAAAAATCCGAATGAAGAATATTATGGAGATGGTTCAGAAAAGAAACGGTACGTTTCAAATGCAGGAACAGTTGAACTAGGAAAAAACGGAGATTGGCATATTGTTACAAATGAAGAGCTGGAGAATGCGCTGTCTGCACAAGGTAATGGGGGTGACAATTCTACTGCTGCCATGTGGAATAACGTGAATACAGGCATAGGAGCTTTTGATGTTGGTCAAGGAGCTAAAGGAGAATTAATAAACTATGCTGCAAAATCAAGCCCTGCAATAAATGATTTGAAATATGTCAAGGGGATGAAGGTATTAGGAGGTGCAACATTTGTAACATCTTCTGTAATCTCTGGCGGACTTGCAATTAATTATTATAACAATGGAGGAACAAATAATTCCGTATGGATGAAATCTGCACTTGATATTGGAATGGGCTATGTTGGATTTTTAGGACCTATCGGTTTTGGAGTAAGTGCAACTTATTTTCTTTTTGATGCGGGTGGTGCTTTTCAAGGTTGGGGCGACCCTTTAACAACTCCAAAGAGATAATACTATGAAACTATTAAGCTATTTGTTTTATAGATTATATCAACTAATGATAAGTGTCGGGAACGGTTTGGTTGCTGAGTATTATGCCATATTTTTAATGGCGATGACATTGGGTTTAAATGTGTACAGCATCATTTCTATTTCCTATTTATTTGGTTATAAAATAGATTTAGGATTAGATACAGGATTGAAAATTGGCATGTGCTTTTTTGTACTTGTTTTAATATTGTATTTTACATTTCTTCATAAGAAGAAGTATTTAGAAATAGTAAAGACTTATGAAGGAGAAAACCCACAAGATAAAACTAAGGGAAGATTAATCATTATTGGTTATCTTATTTTATCTTTTCTATTATTAATTACTTCCATGTACCTGATGGCAAAGAAAAACAGGGGAGAATTGTAAAACGAAACAGAATTAAAACAACAAAGCCCGGCAAGTCTGGGCTTTTGTTAATTTACAGGGCAGCGATATTTTTAGCAAAGAAGTCTTTAAATTTTTTCTTAGTCAGGAAAGTATCAATCATTTTAAAGACCATATTTTTTTCTTCGGGTTCAAGCTCTGCAATGAGCTTTACCCATCTCATCGTAGTTTATCGAAAATTCAATTTTTCCCTCGGCGTATGGCTGTGCCTACGCCGCACATTTTTGTAGTTTTCATCTATCATCACCAATTTTCATTCAATATATCAATAATTTTGTATAGCATTATTATTTCAGTATATTAGCGGAGGATATAGTGTGGTAGGCAGTAGTGGAGTAGTAAAAGACCACCATAACGATGCCGGCATGCAGGGTATACTAATACCGAAAAACGGATATATTTATATTTATTGCAGCAATGAAAGTCCGGTAGATGTGTTCTTTGATAATGTACAGGTAGTGCATACACGAGGGCCGCTTTTGGAAGAGAGCCATTATTATCCGTTCGGCTTAGTTATGAGCGGCATATCTTCTAAAGCATTAAACGGTGCACCCCCCCAACCTAAGCGTAGTTTAAGTTTATCCAACATAAAAATTTCCCCTCAGCGTATGGCTTTGCCTACGCCGTAATTTCTTGTAGCTTCCAGCTACCCGTGGCAAATTTCATCCAATAATCACCTCTA
>JAIEQT010000057.1 GCA_019747455.1 Chitinophagaceae bacterium
AGTACAGCTCAAAATAAAAACCTAAGGCATACACAATGTTCAAGTATTTGTACCATTGGTTTCACACTTACCTGAGCAACACGCTGAGTTGCCAGAACAATCATAGGTGTAGTCGGACAAACATTCGCCTAATTTTTCTTCACCACCAATTAATTTTTTTTGTAGGTCTCTACCTAAGAGATTCCCAAGATTTTCAAATTTTTGTTTCATTTTAATAAAATTAAAAATACTGAAATTCCTGCAGCTTTAAGCATCAGCAGATTATTGGCTCGTACAACCACTTTTGCAAGTGTAGTACCGTTGTACTATTCTTTTCGGGTACCATGCGAAAAGAAATATCTTTTATACCTCCGCATGAAGAAAATAGTTAATATCTCTTAATTGATAGTTTTTAGGCAGTTCATACCCATTCACAAAAATGGTTGGCGTGTATTGAATACTTACTTCATCACACCAGTCTCGCATTTTCTTAATTTTTTCTGTTTGTTTACTTAATTCCCCATTCATTGGATACTTTGCAGCGAATACATCATAATCTTTTTTGTGAGCTAAATACCAATCATCCAAAGCTTCATGCTTTACGTTTTCATCACTTTTCTCTGCAATAGCTAACAAATGGCTAACTGTTTTAACTCTATAATCTTCATCATTGGGTGAAACAGAAAAAACAATTTTTGCTTTAACGTTCGGATTCTGCTCAATCAATCGTTCCAATTCAGGATGCACGTTGGCACATGGTTTACAATATGGATTGCACACTTTTACAATCGTATGTTTGGCGTTGGGATTGCCAATGGTGATACCTAGCCCTTCTGTACTATATTCCCGTATTGATTTCTGTTTCTGTATAAGCGACCAAAATACTTGATCGTTGTACTTCAACTGCAAATAGCTTCTTTTCTCATACTTGGCTTTTTGTACCCCTTTTAGCAATGGTTTTAGTAAGAACCAAACAATTAGTGGTAAGGCTATAGATGCCATTGCAGGTAACCAATTATTCTCTATAGTTGTTAGAATTGTATCAAACGACATTAACCCATTTCCAATCACTAAAACAGTTTCGAGCAATAATACCCCTTGTACCATCAAACAAAGCACACACCATTGTTTCGCTATTTTCCACTGGTAATAAATGGAGAATACAATATAGGGGCAAGCAAGTAATGAAACAAAACTGAGGATTGGGTAAGCAGTGTTAATTCCAACAATAATGGCAAAAAGCAAAGCTGATGAAAAATAGGCAAAGCCAACCTCACTCCAACTCAATACGCCAAACAGCGATGCTGCTTTGGTATTCAGTACAGCATTGCAATTGGCTTTTTGTATACCTGAGCATATTTGTTTTAGTAAAGGGTTACCCTTGTCTATATCGTACCACAGTAGACAGATAGAAACAGTAAAACCAATTAGTTTCAACAACAAATAAGCTGTAGCTGTTAAGCTAACTGCTCCATTTACAAAAGGCAACAAGATAGCGGCCAGAAAGGTTATAGGTAATAGGCTATAAGCAATTGATTTTAAAAGCGATTGATTCAACTTTTTTTTGTAGTCAGCTTCTCCAGATTTCTCATTGGCTTCTGCCACCACAATCGTTTCGCTCCATTGTTTCAAGAAAGATTCATTGCCAATAACTTCTGTCTTGCCATGTTGGTTCATCAATGTTAACGCTTGATTGGTTCTTTCAATCACTGTAACAAAAACACCTGTTTTCAAACTGGTAATAAAGGGTAAAGGAATTTCATCTAACTTATCGGCATCGGTTTGTATGGCTAAAGATTCTATATTCCATTTTTGCAAAGAATCGGTTATAGATAAAAAACTAGGATAATCGGGGTGATTGTGTAGGGTTTCATCGATAGTTCCTAACGTAACGTTTACTTTTAACTGTTTTAGTAAAGCATGTACGGTTAGTACTTGGTTTTCGTATAGGCTCCTGAATAATCGATCAAATACCATGTCTATATTTTGATTGACTAAACTTCAGATTAGAAAATTGTACCACCAAATTTCATAGGGGTATAATTTCTATACCCTTTCTTAAAAGACTG
>JAIEQT010000167.1 GCA_019747455.1 Chitinophagaceae bacterium
GCTAGAGCAAAAGCACGAAACCTGGGAAAAAGTAATAGAAGCTATTGATAAAGCTTTTGTTCCTTTCAAGAAAAATTTGAAAAGAGCAATAGAGCGGGAAGATATTCTAAAGCTTACCGAAAAACCGGTAAGGCGAATCTATCGGTTAGATATTAACGAGTTAAATGAACAGATAAGAAGCATTGAAGCAGATATTAAACAAGTGAATTACGATTTAGAGAATCTAACTGATTTTGCTATTACCTATTATGAAAATTTATTAAAGAAATGCGGAAAAGGAAGAGAACGTAAAACGGAGATTCGAGAATTTGATACCATACAGGTAAAACAGGTAGCCATTGCCAATACCAAACTTTACTTAAATCGTGCAGAAGGCTTTATAGGAACGGGTTTGAAGAAAGACGAATTCTTATGTGAATGTTCTGATTATGATGATATTATTGCTTTTACCAAGAGTGGTATTATGAAAGTGGTGAAAGTGAGTGATAAAGTATTTATAGGAAAAGATATCATTCATGCGGCTGTTTTTCAAAAAAATGATGAGCGTACTACTTATAATATGATTTATGTAGATGGTAAAAGCGGCGTGAGTTATGCGAAGCGGTTTAATGTTACGGGTATAACCCGAGAAAAAGAATATGATCTAACGAAGGGATCTGAAAAAAGTCGCGTTCATTATTTTACCGCTAATCCTAATGGTGAAGCAGAAACTGTAAAAATTATTTTAAGTCCTAATTGTACGGCTCGTATTAAAGAACTGGATTTTTATTTTGAAGAATTAGAAATCAAAGGTCGGGGTAGTATGGGTAATCAGGTTACCAAATATCCTATCAAAACAGTAAAACTCAAAGAAGCCGGGAAGAGTACTTTGCAAGGCAGAAAGCTTTGGTTTGATGATAAATTTGGTAGACTAAATACCGAAGAAAAGGGACAATATTTGGGTAGCTTTGAAGATGAAAAAATCATTGTGTTTTACCAAGACGGCACCTATGAGTTAACGGATACAGAGATCACACAAAGGTTTGAGGCCGATAAAATTGTGTTGATCGAACAGTTTGATCCGGAGAAAATTATTTCGGCCGTGTATTTGGATGCCGATAAAAATCAATTTAATATCAAGCGTTTTAAAATAGAAACCACAACCCTTAAAACACATTTTCAATTTATTAAAGAGGGTGAAGGCAATAGGCTGGAAGCTGTAACTACAGATCCCGAGCCGATTCTAGCTGTACAAACTGGTCGTGGACAACAAGTGCGGAAAGCTAAATTTAAAGTAGCTAAAATGGTAGAGGTAACAGGGTGGAAAACAGTTGGAGCCAAGCTTACTGATTATAGTAAAACCATTGAAATGGAATGGGAACCAAAGGCGGGTTCAACAACGCCTCAAACAGAATTGTTCTAACTTTGCCAAATGAACCCAATACAAGTAGGTAGATATAATACACTTATTGTAGACCGAAAAGTAGATTTTGGCTATTATTTGAATGATGGTGCAGAAGGTATTTTACTGCCAAAGCGCTTCGCCCCGCGCGATATAAAGAAGGGAGATGAGATTGAGGTATTCATTTATCATGATTCTGATAATCGATTAATTGCTACAACGCAAAAAGCAAAAGCGCAAGTTGGCGATATTGCGCTGATGAAAGTGGTTTCAGTTACTAAACAAGGTGCTTTTTTAGATTGGGGATTGATGAAGGATCTTTTTGTACCTGTTTCTAAACAGCTGGGTGGCATGCGTGTGGGTGCTGAGTATTTAGTGAAATTGTATATTGATGAAATGACCGGTAGGGTAGCCGCCACTGAGAAAATTGAAAGCCTCTTGCGTAATGATACACTTACTGTGAAGGAAATGGACATGGTAAAAATGATCGTGTATCGCGAATCGGAATTAGGGTATGTAATGATCATCAATAATCAACATACAGGTATATTACATAGTAATGAAGTTTTTCAAAAATTAAATATTGGCGATCGGGTAGATGGTTTTATCAAAACCAATGGCTTGCTTGAGCATGGCACCTAACAACATGAGCAAGGCGGCAAAAATAAAGT
>JAIEQT010000114.1 GCA_019747455.1 Chitinophagaceae bacterium
CTATGCTATCATCCCTGCCCCTACAAAAGCGGAGTTTGAACAGTGGTTTAATGCCGCACAAAAGAATTGCTTTGAGCAAGGCTTAACTACTATTACCGATTGTGGATTGAATAGGGCTGATATCGAATTGATCGATGCCCTGCAAAAAGAAAATAAACTCAACATGCGCTTGCATGTACTTATGAGTGATAATAATGATAATATTGGCTATTATCTTCAAAAAGGAATTTATAAAACAGATAAGCTATTAGTAAACGGTGTAAAAGTATATGCAGATGGCGCATTAGGTAGCAGAGGGGCGTGCTTGCTAAAACATTATAGCGATCAACCCGGTTGGAGTGGTTTTTTATTACGTAACCCCGCTCATTACGATTCCTTAGCGCAAGTTCTTATTAACTCTCCTTTTCAAATGTGTACACACGCTATTGGCGATAGTGCTAACAGAACCATATTGAAGATCTATAATAAATATCTACAAGGAAAAAATGATCGTCGCTGGAGAATTGAACATGCGCAGATTGTGTCGCCGGAGGATTTTAATTTGTTTGGTAAGACATCAATCGTTCCTTCTGTTCAACCCACACATGGAACAAGCGATATGTATTGGGCTGAATCTCGCTTAGGTAAAGAAAGAATGAAGGGCGCTTATGCCTTTAAACAATTACTCGATCAAAACGGATGGATACCGTTAGGAACCGATTTTCCGGTAGAAGATATTTCACCTTTCAAAACTTTTTTAGCGGCTGTTGTACGTAAAGATGCCAAAGGTTTTCCTGCCGATGGTTTTCAAATGGAAAATGCACTTACGCGTGAGCAAACATTGCGTGGTATGACCATCTGGGCTGCCAAAGCAGGATTTATGGAGAAAGAAGTGGGTAGCTTAGAAAAAGGCAAAAAAGCCGATTTTATTATTCTCAATAAAGACCTCATGAAAATAGCAGCAACCGAGATATTAAACACCCAAGTTACTGCTACTTATATTGGAGGGAAGAAGGTGCATTAATCATTCGTCGGAACGTCGGAACGTCAGAACGTCAGAACGTCAGAACGTCGGATCGTCAGAACGGGTTTTCGTTGACGATCCGACGATCCGACGAACTTACTATTTTAAATTGCCTACCATCGCCCCCGGAACCACCCACTGATCAAATTCTTCAGGTGTTAAGTATCCAAGTTTTACTGCCATCTCTTTGAGTGTAGTTCCTTCTTTATGTGCTTTCTGTGCAATTTCAGCTGCCTTATAATAACCAATTTTAGTATTTAAGGCCGTTACTAGCATTAAACTATTATCAACATGCTTTTTTATATTGGCTTCTATTGGTTCAATACCTTCCGCACATTTATCATTAAAACTTACACAACCTTCACCAATTAATCGGGCACTGTGTAAGAAATTATAAATCATTACCGGTTTAAAAACATTTAATTCAAAGTGTCCGTTAGCCCCACCAATATTAATGGCTACATCATTACCCAAAACCTGTGCGGCAATCATAGTAAGTGCCTCACATTGGGTTGGGTTTACTTTGCCGGGCATAATGGAAGATCCGGGTTCATTATCAGGGATAAATAACTCTCCAATACCGCTACGAGGCCCTGATGATAACATCCGAATATCATTGGCAATCTTCATTAAACTTACCGCTACCGTTTTTAAAGCACCATGTGCTTCCACAATAGCATCATGTGCAGCCAAAGCCTCAAATTTATTCTCTGCGGTTACAAAAGGCAAATTTGTTAAATTGGCAATATGCTTGGCTACATTCACATCATAACCTTTGGGTGTATTAATACCGGTACCTACTGCAGTACCGCCTAATGCTAATTCACTCAAATGGGCAAGGCTGTTATGAATAGCTTTTAATCCATGACTCAGTTGAGACACATAACCACTCAATTCTTGTCCAACCGTTAATGGCGTGGCATCCATAAAATGGGTTCTGCCAATTTTTACTACGTGCATGAATGCCTTGCTTTTAGCGGCCAATGTATTTCTTATTTTTTCAATTCCCGGTATGGTTACTTCCAATAAAATTTTATTAGCCGCAATGTGCATAGCG
>JAIEQT010000345.1 GCA_019747455.1 Chitinophagaceae bacterium
ACCAACTGCAGAAAGCTTGCAAGAATGGAGAGAGTTAATGACACGCTGGAGCCAGTTTGGTTCTTTTGTTCCCTTGTTCCGTGCGCATGGACAATATCCATACAGGGAAATTTTTAATGTAGCCCCTGAAGATCATCCTGCTTACAAAAGTTTTGTGTACTACGACAAATTACGGTACCGCTTATTGCCCTATATATATTCCTTGGCAGGAGCAGCTTATCATAACAATTATACAATCATGCGTGGCTTGGTAATGGATTTTACCAATGATGCTGCGGTAAAAAATATTGGCGATCAGTTTATGTTTGGTCAAAGCTTTTTAGTATGCCCTGTAACAGATTTTAATGCAACAACAAAAGAAGTTTATTTGCCTTCAACAACAGGTTGGTTTGATTTTTATTCTGGAAAATATTATAAGGGCGGACAACAGATTACTGCAAATGCACCATTGGAAAGGATTCCGTTGTTTATAAAGGAAGGATCTATTATTCCGTTTGGTCCAGCTATGCAATATTCTACAGAAAAATTGGCCGATACCATAACACTTTATGTGTACACTGGTAAAGATGCGAGTTTCACTATTTATGAAGATGAAAATTTTAATTACAACTACGAAAAAGGTAAATACACAAACATCCCGCTTGCTTATAACGAACAAACAAAATCATTAACAATCGGTCAAAGAAAAGGTGAGTTTGATGGTATGCTGAAAGAAAGAACATTTAAAATTATCTGGATTGATAAAAATAAAAATATTGGATTTGATATGGAAAGAACACCTGATGTTGTAGTAAAATATAGTGGCAATAAAATATCAGTTCAGCATAAATAAACAAGGCATGTATACTTTTTAATCTTTAATAATTGTTTGCAATGAAAAAAAACAAAACGGTTTGCTTAAAATCAATGGCTCTATGGGGTACTTTTGTAATATTCCTGCTATTAAGTACAGCAGTTTTCGGACAGACAAAGATTAGCGGTACTGTCACCAACCAACAAAATATGCCGATTGTTGGGGCAACAGTTCGTGTCTTTAAAACTGCCCGCTATACTACCACTAACGAAGCAGGGCAGTTTAGTATAGAAGCTACTAAAGATGATGTACTTGAAATTACTTATGTTGGCTATGCCAAAAAAGAAATAAAAGTTACATCCGGCAATTTAAAAATTCAATTACAGGAAACTACAAACCAGTTAGACAATGTAGTGGTAATTGGTTACGGAAAAATTAGAAGAAAGGATGTTACCGGTAGTGTAACTTCTATTACCGGTGATGAGCTCCGTCGAACACAACCAACCACTTTTGATCAGGCCTTACAGGGAAAAGTGGCAGGCGTTATGGTGGAACAAATATCGGGGCAACCCGGTGGTGCTGTATCTATTAGAATACATGGTATCTCTTCTATAAGCAGTACCAATTCGCCATTGTTTGTTATTGATGGTGTTATTATTCCACCAACAAACGATCCGGGAAATGGTTCTAATCCACTCAATACTATTAACCCTAGTGAAATTGAATCAATAGACTTCTTAAAAGATGCGTCTGCTACTGCCATTTACGGTTCGCAGGCAACCAATGGTGTTGTTGTAATTACTACTAAAAGAGGTAGTGTATCCGCTCCTCAAATATCTTATCAAGCTTATACCGGTTATCAGCAGATACCAACAAAACTTTCCACTGTAAACTTACCTCAGCTTGCTACATTTCTCAATGATAGAGCTGCTGTTTGGCAATTTGATGCCAGACCCGAATTTGCCAACCCAAAATATTTAGGACAGGGTACCAATTGGCAAAATGAATTGTTTCGCAGTGCACCAATGAACAATCATTCAATTACTATTAACGGTGGTGATAGCAGAACCCAATACCTTATAGCGCTCTCATATTTCAACCAGCAAGGTATAGCAATCGGCTCCGATTTTCAACGATATTCGGTACGCTTAAATTTGGATAATAAGACAACCAATTGGCTTAAAATAGGAACCAGTCTTCAATTGGCTCATATTTTAGAAAATGTACAATCAGGTGGTAGTTCTTCTTCAGGTATAATTTCTAATGCA
>JAIEQT010000133.1 GCA_019747455.1 Chitinophagaceae bacterium
CGGAATGGCAAATACAGCACCTGTAGTAAAAGGTACCCACAACTCGGGTACACCAAAATCCAACATCAACCACCCACCCACTGTTTTTACAAAACCCGATGAAAAAATAAAACTCACTGCTAATGCGGCACCAATAAAATCAGTTGTTTTTCTGCCTTCTATGTAAGAAAAAATTACGCCCCATAACATACCCAATGGAAATCCATTAATGAATAAGAATATAATATTATAGGGCGCGGGTACTAAAGCAAATAACAACCATGCCAGCCAGGCGATACCAACTAGTAAAAAAACTATTTTATATCTACCTAATCTTTTGAGTTCTGCAATAAATTTGATACCATAAAATTTTGTAGCCAAATAACCTAACATTTGGCTCAATACCAACAAAGTTTTGTAGCCAAAGCCCCCAAACTGCATACCATCAAAAGTGCAAACGGTAAATGATTTACGAAAGCCAAAAATGACAGTATAACTTAAAAAAGCTACTACTGCAGCGTAGAGGCCTACAGTAAACGAAGAGCGATTATTATTATGTGCAAGCAAATGACAATATTATACGCTAGTATAGCGATAATTTTATTGTTAACCTTATAAACCGCCAATCTTTTTCATCCGCTCATACAGAACTAAGCACTTTTTCTCTATTAATGCGTATTTTCCTGCCCTAATTAAACTGTCATGAGAAAAACACTATTTTTTCTTTCTTGTACTTTTTGCTTTCTATTTGTTCAATCGCAACAGGTAGACTTAGCCAAACAATTTAAAAATTTGAAACCCCGCAATATTGGTCCGGCGGGTATGAGTGGCCGTGTTACTGCCATAGATGCAGTATGGACAAACCCGAATATTATTTTCTTAGGTACTGCCAGTGGTGGGGTTTGGAAAACAGAAAATGGCGGTGGTAGTTGGTCTCCTGTTTTTGATGAACAACCGATTCAAAATATTGGAGCTGTAGCTATAACGCAATCTAATCCCAATGTGGTGTGGGTAGGTACCGGAGAAGGTAATCCACGTAATTCAGTTAGTTTGGGCGAGGGTATCTATAAAAGCTTAGATGGTGGTAAAACATGGAAATGTTTAGGGCTACAAAAAACACGTAATATCCATCGTATCATTATTGACCCGAACAACCCCGATGTAGTGTATGTAGGTGTAATGGGTAATCCTTTTGCAGAGCATCCTGAACGAGGTGTATATAAAACAACAGATGGTGGAGAAACATGGAAGCAAATTCTTTTTACCAATAGTGGTAGTGGAGTAGGTGATATGGTAATGGATCCTGCTAACCCGAATAAACTCTTCGTAAATATGTACGAGCATAAGCGTACTCCATGGAGTTTAAAAGGCGGCGGTACTGGTAGTGGTTTTTACGTTACGTATGATGCCGGTAAAACTTTTAAAAAATTAGGGAAAGCAGAAGGCCTGCCAGATGGGGAGTACGGCCGAATTGGTATCACCATTAGCCGCACCGATCCCAATCGGGTATATGCGCTGGTTGAAGCCACTAAAAATGGTTTGTATAAATCAGACGATGGCGGTATGAAATGGGAATTGGTAAATGGCGATCCTGCTGTAGTAACAAATCGCGCTTTTTATTTTCAGGATATAGCCGTTGATACAAAAAATGAGAATAGACTGTACAATATTAATCAAGTAATTAATGTAAGTGAAGATGCCGGTAGAACCTGGAAGCCAGTAATTCCTTATAGCGGAATACACCCCGATCACCATGCTTGGTGGATACATCCTTATGACGCTAATTTTATAATCGACGGTAATGATGGGGGTATTGGCATCACACGCGATAGAGGTAAAACATGGCAGTTTGATGAGAAACTACCCCTCGGGCAATTTTACCATATAAATGTAGATAATGAATTGCCTTATCATGTAATGGGTGGTTTACAGGATAATGGAAGCTGGCATGGACCGGCTTATGTATGGCAGCGGAGTGGTATCCGCAATGCATTTTGGCAAGGCGTAAGCGGAGGAGATGGTTTTGATGTAATGCCAGATGCGGAAGATTCAAAATGGGTATACACAATGAGCCAGGGAGGTAAT
>JAIEQT010000503.1 GCA_019747455.1 Chitinophagaceae bacterium
AATAATCTGGTACACCCACATGCAATAATTGTTTCTAAAGCTTGCATTGGTTCGATACATCTATCAAAAGCCCTATGAAAAGTTACTTCTAGGGGATAGGCAGCTTCAACTAAACGAGCTGTATTTTCTTTATCAATAGATCCATCTTGATGTAATAAGCCAAAAACAACACCTTCAAACCCCATTTCTTTGCAGAGTAAAATATCTTTCTTTATAATTTCAATTTCATCTGATGTATGAAAATAATCACCCCCACGCGGACGAATCATAGGAAATACAGGGATACTAATTTTTTCTCTGATGGTTTTCAAATATCCAAAGGAAGGTGTTGTGCCGCCGTTAGCATAGTTTTCACATAATTCAAGTCTGTCGGCTCCTGCTTTTTCAGCTGCAATGGCAGTAGCCACATTAAAAACACATATCTCTAATAATTTGCTCATTATCAAATCAAATATTTTGCATTGATCAATCTGTTTTTTCCATTTCCATCACATACAGCGTAGCTAAATCCTTTTTGTAATGCATAAGCGCCTACTTCGCCGGTTTTACTGATAGCAATGATGGCAGCTTGAATATCTTTAGCTTTATTGCCTTTGATTTTCAGTAATCTTTCTAACACTTTCTTACAGGCATCTTCCGGAGAAAAACCTTGTTGCATAAAATTAATGGTACTATGGGCACCGGCAACACGTATAATGTCTTCTCCTTGTCCGGTTGCCACGGCGGCACCTACTTCATTATCAACATATAATCCGGCACCAATAATAGGGGAGTCGCCGATTCTACCCCGCATTTTAAAACCCATACCACTTGTTGTGCAGCTCCCACTTAAATTACCCGCTGCATCCATAGCGATCATTCCGATGGTATCATGATTAAAAGATCCGTCTGATAATGTATGAGGTGCCGGAATTTGTTGATTTTCGATATTAATAACAGGCTTGTACGCTGTTTTTTTCAACCATTTTTCATACTCTTTTTTAGCTTCCTTAGAAAGCTCTTGTTTTTCGAGCGGTATACCTTGTGATACAGCAAACTGTTGTGCACCCTCACCTGCAAGCATTACATGCGGTGTTTTTTCCATAACTAATCTAGCCACATGAATGGGATGCTTGATCCTTTCTAAAAACACCACAGATCCACAATTAAAATTTTCATCCATAATACAAGCATCGAGTGTTACTTTACCATCTCTGTCGGGATTAGCGCCCAATCCTACACAACAATTACGCTCCGCCTCAGTAACCATTACCCCTTTTTCTACGGCATCAAGTGCGCGACCGCTTTGTTGCAAAATTTGCCAGGCGGCGAGATTGGCTCTGATACCGGCATCCCAGGTAGAAACCACAATGGGCTTTTGTGATATATCCCTAAAAGCCTTATCCGTAGTGGGTTTTAGTATCATGGATCCCAGTCCTAAGGAACTGAGTTGTAGAAAAGCTCTTCTATCTTTTTTCAATATGTAAAGTTTATGGTTCGAATGTATGAATTGTATTACATTTAATGATGTTGAATATAGCATGGGAAAAAATTGCCGCTGCTTATGGTTTTACTATATCCAGCATCGATCCTATTGAGAACGGATTGATCAATAGTACTTTTAAAGTTAAAACGCTACAAGGAAATTTTATTGTTCAGCAATTAAATAGGATAGTTTTTAAAGACGTGGATGCCATTGCCAATAATATTTCAAAGGTTAGTGATTACTTAAAGAAGAAGTTCCCCGACTATATATTTACCCATCCTGTTCCACAAAAAAATAAGCAATACTTGTTTAAGGATGAGAATTTAGTATTTCGTGTATTCCCTTTTATTGACAATACACATACCATACAAGCAACTACTTCTCCAAATGAGGCATTTGAAGCGGCATTTCAGTTTGCTGTATTCACAAAAGAATTAATCGGATATCCTTTAGAAACATTACATGAAACCATACCTCGTTTTCATGATCTATCTTTTCGATATCAGCAATTTGAAAAAGCAGTAAGTGCTAATAATGGGATAAGAAAATCAAAAGCATTAGGTTTGATCAGAGAGCTGGAACAGCATATGGATATTGTT
>JAIEQT010000497.1 GCA_019747455.1 Chitinophagaceae bacterium
ATTAACCGTTAAGGAACGTGTAAGTTTTGACAACGCCGCCAATTTAGGGTCAGGAATTTGCTTTCCCTCACGAATAGCATTGGTTACATCAGCTGGTACTTTACTCATTTTATCTGCGATAAAACTATGGGCCGCCATACAGTAGTCGCAGTTATTTTCATAAGCAACCGAAAGAAAAATAACCTCTTGTTCGACAGGTGTAAAGCCTGAATTGACTCTAAAACTATTGTAGGAATAAATATAGGCATCAAGTAATGCTGGGTTGTCCCCCATTTTTTTATACATATTTGGAACGAAGCCTAAATTCTTTTGAGTTTTATCAAAAATTTCCTGAGTTAAGGAAGAAACAGTATTGTTCTCCAATTTTAAGTTTGCCATTTTTTACCTTTTTTAGTTGTTATTAAACAATACAAAGGTGGCCAGGATAAAATGAGATTAATTTTCCCAAAAGCGCAAGTAATTGTCAAATTAGCTCAAACGGAATTCAGATGGGGATTTGCCAAAATGTTTTTTGAAGGACTTATTGAAATTGGTAACTGTTTCAAATCCACAGTCGTAAGCAATTGCAGCGATTGGTTTTGATTTTATTTCCAGTAGCTGTTTTGATCTTTCCAGCTTTTTTACAACGATATATTTCGCAGGACTTTCATGGTATAACGCTGTAAATTTCCTTTTAAATGTTGCTAAACTACAATTGCACAATTTTGCAAATTGCTGCAACGATAAATTCGTATAAAGGTTGGCCTGTATAACTTCGTTGAAATTATATTCGTATGGTATAAACAGAGATGAGATAAAAGAATTGAGGGACGCAGCGTTTTCACTTTTACTTAATATCAATAATAATTCTTTTAATTTATTGATACATTAGTGTCCATTAAAAAATAAAAATTGTTCTTTGAAATCATTGATAGTCTATTAGTTAAGAGCTTATATATTGCGTGACGATTTGAATTGATTACGTTAGTCGGTCAACCGGCATAATATGAATCAAGGCAAGTATGTTTTCTCGCAACTATCAGAGTTTCTTCCGCAGCGTGTATTTGACGGTATCGTAGAGAAGTATGACGGCGACAAGTATGTAAGACACTTTTCGTGCTGGAACCAGTTGCTCTGTATGCTGTTTGGTCAACTTACCAGCCGGGATAGTTTACGCGATCTGATCATTACATTGGAAGCCCATAATAAAAAATCATATCATTTAGGTCTTGGAAAAAGCGTAACCCGAAGTAATCTTGCTAAAGCCAACGAAAGTCGGAACAGCAAGATATTCGAGGAGTTTGCTTATCACTTGATCGACATCGCCCGAAAAAAACGTGCTAATGAAGATTTTGAGATAAAAGGCAAGATATATGCTTTTGATTCATCTACCATCGATCTCTGCCTAAGTGTATTCTGGTGGGCAAAGTTTCGTAAAGCCAAAGGTGGAATAAAAATTCATACGCTTTTTGATATTACTACCCAGATACCAGCCTTTATACACATCACTTCAGCTTCGGTAAACGATGTGAATGCTATGGATCATATCACCTATGAAGAAGGTGCTTACTATATTTTTGACCGCGGCTATGTTGACTTTTCCAGGCTATATACCATTACCCAAAGAAAGGCTTACTTTGTGATCCGGGCTAAATCAAGCCTGAAATATCACAGGATATATTCCGCCAAAGTTGATAAATCCACCGGGGTACTATGCGACCAAACAGGAAGATTGACCGGCTTTTACACAGCCAAAGGTTACCCTGAAAAACTGCGAAGGGTAAAGTATTATGACCAGGAGAGCGACAGAACATTCGTTTTTCTGACCAATAATATGGAAGTAACAGCGGTACAAGTAGCACTTCTTTATAAAAATCGGTGGCAAATAGAACTGTTCTTTAAATGGATAAAACAGCATTTGAAGATCAAGTCCTTTTGGGGCACCTCCGAAAATGCGGTTCGTATTCAACTTTATTCGGCAATTATCGCTTACTGTCTTGTGGCAATAGTCGCCGAAGACCTGAAAACGGGCCGTTCAACCTACGAAATGTTACAGGTAATCAGCATATCGTTACTGGATAAAAC
>JAIEQT010000635.1 GCA_019747455.1 Chitinophagaceae bacterium
GCCTTTCAATATCAAACTTATCATTCCCCGCATTAGCACTAAAACATAGCCATTTTTTATCGGCACTTAACTGGATATGTTCAGCCATAAAATTTCCGGGTGTGAGCAATATACACTTACCCCCGTTTGCATCTATTGAATATAAGTGAGGCCATCCATCTTCATACGATAAGAAAACGATCCTATTATTAGCCGCCCAATGCAAATTAGTACCACCATGTGTACTTGGCACAGAACCACGTAATGTTTTGGGAGCGGTATACAGTAGTTGCGCTTTACCTGTTTCTATATTAGCTGTAAAAATTTGCCAGCTACTATGTCTTCTTTGCAATATAGAGTCAGGGGCGCCACCCGAACCCGGCAATCTTACAAATACAACTTGCTTACCGTCAGGACTCCATCGTGGCGACTGATCTCTGCTAAATGAAGGAGCCAACCACTGAATAGTGGTTTGATCTGCATGATAAATACCAATTAAAGAATGATCTCCTCTTCCTGAAACAAAAAGTAGTTTTTTCCCATCTGGCGACCATTCCACACTACTTGAATTACCTTTTGCATTAAATAATTGCTTTGCCGTACTACTACCATCGATTGGCATTGTATATACCTGCGATGATTTAATACAAGCCACTTTTTTACTATCCGGAGATATAACCGGATAATCGGCCTCAGCCAGTATTTTTACTGCACCACCTGTAAAAGGAACACTCATAATTTGCACTTTAGCACCGGCAATATCACTGTTTGCATTTACAGGTAATCCTGTTTCCCAATTACCACTGTGCTCTCCACCGCGAACAAATACAACCCAATTACCATCATCTGAAATATTTACACTGGTAATTTCCTGTCCATCATCTTTATCAAAAGAAGTAAGCTTACGAGGTATATAGGCAGGTGCTTCTGCCACATAAATATTACGTTTACCGGCTTCCTCTATGGCATAAGCCAGTTTACCTCCCGATGCGGCCGTACAAAGTTCTGTGGGAAAGGCATACTGCTTAAAAGCCGCATAATCTTGCGCAAATAGCATGAGTGATGTAATCATACTAACTAAGAGCATCATGATTTTTTTCATAGCTTATTTTTGAAGATGAAGTACTAAGGAGGTGGAAGGGTTAAGGTTAAAGCTTGAAGGAATAGTTTTGTTTGTTTGTATATCAACACCACTAGAATATCCTTTTGTTAAGGGATCATAATCAGATAAGTTGATTGTTTTTTCCTTTTGGCTGGTATTGAACACACACATGATTGTATTCTTGTCATCGGTTCTAAAATATACATACAACCCATCCTTGGGTAAATATTGAATGAGTTTACCGGTATGAAGTGCTGATATATTTTTTCGAAAATTGCCTAAGTTTTTTACATAAGTAAAAGTCTCTTGTTCTCTGCTATTTCTTCCGGTACTGAGGAATTTATTTTCTGTATCACCGGCAAAACCACCCGGAAAATCAAGACGTACCATGCCATCATTCGGGTCTTTAAAATTCTTCATCCAGATTTCAGTGCCATAATATAATTGCGGAATACCCCTTAAGGTATATAAAAGATCCATCGCCATTTTATATTTTCCAAGGTCTTCTCCAATTTTTGATACCAAACGCTCCATATCATGATTATCGAAAAAAATACAATTCTTCTCAGGCGCATTATACAATATATCCTGCGCTAAAGTCATGTATAATTTATTCACGCCATCTGTCCAACCGAATTTATTATTCACTGCATCCATCATCGCAGAACTCAATGGAAAATCTGTTACCCCTTGCGAATTGTGTTTAAATCCTTTTGAAAAATTATTTTTTGTAAAGTAGGCACTACCGGCTACCGTATTGGAAGTGGCTTCTCCAAAAATGGTTATGGTGGGATATTCTTTTTCCAAAGCACTGTTAATCCGGTTTAAAAATTCTTCATCACAATATTTATAGGTATCTACCCTCCATCCGTCAATACCAAATTCTTCCATACACCATATTGCATGTTGAATTAAAAAATTAGATACAAAAGGGTTGCGTTGATTTACATCAGGCAAATGCGGAACGAACCATCCGTCGAGCATTA
>JAIEQT010000186.1 GCA_019747455.1 Chitinophagaceae bacterium
CCGTAACGCTGCTAATTTGGTTACTTCTGTTGTTGTTTTTAATAATGATTCGATTTTTATTTTTGATTGATAACAGATGAGCGACAAATTATATTGCTGTTGTAAAGAAGCCATCGGTGTTTTAACACGTGGGTCCATCTTCACTGTAAACTGTTTGCTAAATGTTTTTCCGTTTACAGATAGCGTGGCTGTATACACTCCGGGCATTACCCAGGGCGATGTAAAATCTGGGGCTGTGTTTTTATAAATAGCAGCAATAGGATATGAGGCTGTTTCATTCAGTGGTGTATGATGCATATCCCACATAAAGCGATGTGCGCCGGCTTTACCCGATAAAATTTGTTGTTCCCGTATCCAATAATCGGGGGTATTAGATTTTGGTATAGTATACAAAGTATCATTATTGCTATAAGTTCTTACTACATTTCCTTTAGCATCTTTGATCTCTAATTTTATTTCACCCTTTGCATCTTCTTCTAAAAAATAATTAATTATAGCTCCATCGGGCGGATTGCTACCTGCGGGCTCTTCTTGTGGCAAAGGTGTATCTGTATTCATATTCCAACGTACACGTATGGCCGTTTGCGGTTGAAATAATTGGGTTTGTAAAGAAGTTGTAGTGAGTTGTCTTAACGGTGTAATATCATCCAATATCCAAAATCCTCTACCATGTGTACCTAATACAATATCATCATCTTTAATAACTAAATCGCGAATAGAAGTGGCCGGCATATTCAAGCGGAGCGATTGCCAATGCTCACCTTCATCGAAAGAAACGTATACTGCATTTTCTGAACCGGCAAAAAGTAATCCTTTTCTTACAGGATCTTCCCGTACGGCATTTATAGGGCTGTTTGCCGGCAATCCATTCACAATTAATTTCCATGTTTTACCGCCGTCATTGGTTTTGTAGATATACGGCTGCATATCATCACAGCGAATTCTATTAACGGCTGCAAATGCCGTGTTTGCATCATAATGAGAAGCCTCGATCAATGAAATTTTACTCCACGATGTAATGGCTGCCGGTGTTGTATTCGTCCATTTTTTGCCACCATCTTTCGTAACATGAATAAGTCCATCATCGGTGCCTGCCCAAATGGTATTGATATCTTTATAAGCGGGTGCTACGGTATACACTACACCGCGGCGTGGCATTTTCATTAATTCTTCAGTTGTATAGATCCCTACACTGGCAGGTATATCCCATGCTTCACGCGATAAATCGGGACTGATCACATCCCATCGCTGACCGCCGTTTTTTGTTTTGAAAACAACATTGCCAGCAAAGTATAATGTAGTTGGATCTATTGGCGAGAATACTACCGGTGCTGTACGCAAAAAACGATACTTACCGCTACGCACGGCTTCCGGTGCAATATTTTGTGTTTGTCCGGTTCGTTTATCATAACGCGTAATTTTTCCTCCATAAATGATATTCGGATCGAGCGGGTCGGCAGCTACATAACCGTATTCTTCCACTCCAACGGGATGCCACTCGCGAAATGTTATTTGTCCGTCGTTACCGCGCGATGCAATACCTACTGATCCGCTCTCTTGTTGTCCGCCATATACATTATAGGGAAAAGCATTATCGGTACTTACATGATAAAACTGTGCGGTAGATTGATTATACCAGGATGAAAATGTTTCACCGCCATTTACGGTTACGATACCACCTTGGTCAACCGCAATCAACATGATCTTTGGATTTTTCGGGTTGATCCAGATACGATGATAATCATCGCCTCCCGGCGCGCCTCTGAATGCGTTCCAGCTTTTTCCGCCGTCGGTAGATTTCCAGGTAACTACATTGGCGCTATATACAATATCTGCATTGGTAGGGTCTACTTTTATTTCAGCAAAATCGCTACCTCTTCCCCAATACCTGCCATCGTTACTCAATAAGTACCAATTTTCACCTGCGTCATCACTTCTATAAATACCGCCATATCGTCCGGCATCTACGGTTGCATATAAACGATTGCTATTGGTTGGTGCAATACCAAAACCAATTCTACCTAAACCTTGCTGTGTAGTAGGCAAACCTTTGGTCAATTTTTTCCAGGTGT
>JAIEQT010000457.1 GCA_019747455.1 Chitinophagaceae bacterium
AAGCAGCTGTAAAAGTAGAGGGAGTAACTACTGCAGAGTGGAGTGCAAAAACTAAAATGCTAACCTTAAGTTACGATACTGACAAAATTAAGTTCGATGATGTACAACGCAAGATTGCTGATGTAGGGCATGATACACCAAAATTTAAAGCTACTGAAGCGGTTTATACTAAACTTCCAGGGTGCTGTAAATACGATAGAGCAAGTCGGCCGACAAAACAGCCAGAATCAGATCACAAACATTAACATTAGGTGCCTGAGTAATCAGGCACCGATTTGAATAAATTAAAGATGGTACATAAAATTATAGAATGGTCCATGCGCAATCGGTTTATTGTGCTAGTGCTTTCTGCGGGATTGTTTATATGGGGAGTATTCTCTATACAAAAAAATCCTATAGATGCAATTCCCGATCTTTCAGAAAATCAGGTCATTGTATTTACCGAATGGATGGGCAGATCGCCACAATTAATAGAAGATCAGGTTACCTATCCACTAGTTACCAATTTGCAAGGTATTCCCAAAATCAAATATGTAAGGGGCTCTTCTATGTTCGGGATGAGTTTCATTTACGTAATCTTTGAGGACGATGTAGATGTATATTGGGCCAGGGAGCGTGTAATGGAGCGAATTAGTACAATCGCTAAAACCTTGCCAGAAGGTGTCGCTCCGCAATTAGGTCCTGATGGCACAGGCGTAGGTCATGTGTTATGGTACACCTTAGATGCCCCAGATATGGATTTAGGCGAACAGCGAGCCATACAAGATTGGTACGTAAAATTTGCGCTGCAAAATGTTCCTGGAGTGAGCGAGATCGCTTCATTTGGTGGTTTTCAAAAGCAATATCAAATCAATATAGACCCCAATAAACTATTGTATTATAAACTTAGTGTGCCACAGGTAATTGCTGCTGTAAGAAGTAACAATAACGAATCAGGTGGGCGTAAGTTCGAAATGAGCGATATGGGTTATATCATTAAAACTTCGGGCTACCTCAAATCCCTCGAAGAGATCTCGAATATTCCTGTAAAGAACCAAAATGGCACACCTATAAAGGTCTCAGATCTTGCCACTGTACAAATGACAGGAGAGACCAGGCTGGGCATATTTGATCAGGATGGTGAGGGAGAACGCGCAGGTGGAATTGTGGTCATGCGTTACGGCGAAAATGCGGCAGAGGTAATAGAGAAAGTAAAAGCAAAGATGAAAGAAGTATCAAAAGGATTGCCTAAAGGCGTAAAATTTGATATTGTATATGATCGGGGCGAACTCATTAAAGAATCTGTCGATTCGATTAAAAATACATTAATAGAAGAGATGATTGTGGTATCGCTCATCGTATTTGTATTTCTATTCCATTGGCGCAGTGCATTAAGTATTATTATACAAATTCCAATCACCATAGCGGCAAGCTTTATCCTGCTCAATGCTTTTGATATTTCATCAAACATTATGTCGCTTACCGGTATTGCACTGGCCATAGGTGTAATTGTAGACAATGGTATTATTATGAGCGAAAATGCCTATAAGCATCTGGCAGAACGATATGCGTTATGGGAAAAGGACCAAAATAAAACAACAACATTATGATCAAGTGGTTTAAAAATATATTTAAAAAATCTCCAGATTGGATCACTGAAGAAGATCGCCTTGCGGTGATTACCACATCCAGTAAGCAGGTTTCAAGAGGGGTGTTCTTTGCAACAGTCATTATCATAACCTCTTTTTTACCCGTATTTATGTTAACCGGACAGGAAGGTAAACTGTTCCATCCGCTAGCGTATACCAAAACATTTATCATGATTGTAGATGCTTTATTGGTAATTACGCTGGCACCTGTGCTGATTTCCTTTTTTTTGAAGGGAAAATTTAAGCCAGACCATGCAAATCCTGTAAACAGAATACTGGAAAAGGTTTACGAACCAATTATCAGAACTGTTTTAAAATGGAGAAAAACTACAATTGCAATTAACATTATTGCCTTGTTGATTACCATTCCATTGCTTAAAAACCTGGGAACGGAGTTTATTCCTCCGCTGGATGAGCAAAGTATTCTTTTTATGCCGATTACCTTG
>JAIEQT010000146.1 GCA_019747455.1 Chitinophagaceae bacterium
ATAAGTTATATTAGATAAAGTATAGTTAGTTGATCGGTGGCTGCAAGTTAAAGCGTTGTATTAGGGTAATGGTTTTGTATAAATGCTAAACAATTGCGACATTTATCAGCCCATCCTTGTCATCGTGGTAGGTTTGATGAGGTGGCAAAATTATCGAATGGTTTCCGCAATCCGACCTAAGAAATCAAGTAGGAAAAAACGGCTTAGATGTTATCGAACAAAATCGTGGTGCAACGCGAAAATTTATGGCATTAATGCCTATGGTGATAGATTATCAGTGAATATTTAGTTATCTTCTGCTCCTCCGAAGATCTCATTCCATTCCAGTCGGTTTTTTTCTGCGTTAGCTCGTATCATATCTCGTTGTGAGCTTTGGTTTTTATGCGCATATAATTTCGGATCTAAAACAAAGTAATCTTTAAAAAATTCTGTTAACTTTTCTGGTGAATCCTTTTCAATATTAAATACGATTAAATCATTGGGTCTGTTTTTAAAATATTTAATGACCGCCTGAGTATGCTCATCCCATTCCTTTGACCATTGAGCTAAAATCTGCTCTTTAGACTTGTTCTGTAGTTCGGCATTTAGCTCTAATATGGTGGTTTTGTTTCTTGGGCTAAGAGGATGCTTGGAGCGGCTTTTCAACCAGGCATTTTTATCACGAATATTTAAAATAAATTTGGATCCAGGATATTGTTTATCTAACTCTTTAAACATCAGCATCCCTATATTAAGGGGTGGGTTCATAAACATATTTTCCATATCAGTAAAGACTGCAAAGTGCTGATATTTAGGCGAAAGTAATGGCTTGCCGTTATGATAATTTTTATACATGCTTACAGCGAGATTGCCAAAGTCATGATGCACCGTGCGTATGCCGTTTTGGCTAAAAAAGCTTGCAATTGTTACGGTGCCACATTTACTAAAACCGATTTGAAAGACCTTAACTGGTTTGATCGTTGCACGTTCTGTTAGACGTTGATATTTTTGCTCTTTGTACATATCGTAACCAGCAATAGATGCTATTATGGATGATGTTAAGATTAATGAAAAAATCAATAATAATATTGGTTTTTTAAAATGGCTCGGTTTCAATATTTGGATGCCCCTTATCCACAAATCAATCTGGTTGCTTCTGCATTAGGCGCCAACGAGCTTCCGCCGCCAGGGATCCAATTTGTATGTTGGTGAAAATTTGTTAAATGAGCATATAGGGTTGATGATGAAGGGAATCCCTGCCAACCACTTGGATTTCCGTAGCCTGTCGTAGGCCTGGTTGTAGTTGTGTAATACGATGGTGTTGAGCCGCCACCAGGCTGAAGAGTTGATACAGCACAAGACCATGTAATAGTATTTGTGGCCTCAACAAGTGTGGGCGTGTATTTAACGGTAGCGCCATTCAGGCTAGGATCGATATTTGAAGGGCTATTAATCAGCACGGATACACCCGTGCCATCGACTATTATGGTTTGAATATAACGACCAATTGGGCCGGATGCTGCGGGAAATGGTTGGCTTGTTTGATTTGATAACAACCAGCTATTAATGCTCCCTTCCGCTGTTTTGGTTATTTCAGCTGTTTTTCCTCTGATAAGATAGGAATTAAATACAGGTATAGATACAGCAGATAACACTGCGGTTATAGAGATTACAACCATAAGTTCTATTAGCGAGAACGCTATGTTCAGGCTTTCCCTTTTCATTTATTTGGTCCTTTCGTAAATTTTTTTAAATCCTCTGAAATCTTGGTCAAGACTTATTAATGGCATAATTATACATATTAAATTATAGAATAGGAGATAGATTGTGCAAATTCGTGTTACGGCTTTAGTCGTGTGCCTAAAGAATGATATTAGGGTATTTGTTTTGCATAAATGCTAAACAAGCTCGATATTTATCTGCAGGCCATTCAATTTTATGTAAAGAATCTTTTGCGCTGCTTATATCGTTATACCAATCTATTTTTTTCGGGCTAATGTAATTATTCCATAAGTTTGTGCGGGGGATGTTTTTTCTAGCTAAATAAAATGATAGATATAAATCGTCGCTATTAATACATGCTTGCGGGTAATCTAAGATATCGAATAT
>JAIEQT010000352.1 GCA_019747455.1 Chitinophagaceae bacterium
TATCATTTTAAAAAAAAACTATAACCTTTTACCTATAACCTTTTACCTATAACCTTTTACCTATAACCTTTTACCTATTTCCTAACCCCCTATACAAATTGGGAAAGTCGGAAATCAATCCATCTACACCCATATTCTTGAGTTTTTCCATAGTTGGCAAGTCGTTAACAGTCCAGGGAATGACCTTTATTTTCCTGGCTTTGCATAAGGTCAGTAGTTCTTTGGTTACCAATGAATAATGGGGACTATAAATAGTTGGTAGGAATCCTAATGCATCTATTTGTTGCACAAAAGAGCGCTTATCAAAATCTTCAATTAATAAAGCCGTGTGCATATTAGGATATTGTTTATGCAAATATTGAAGCGTTCTGGGATCAAAAGATTGTATAGTGGTTCTTGCTTCAATTTTCTTTTGCTTTACTATCCCCATAATCAACTCAACAAATTCAGCAGGCAAGGGATGATAGCTATTATCTGTTTTAGGATCTGATTTGGTTTCAATATTATAATAGGGCAAAGGCTTGTTTAGTTTGCTTGCATATGTATCCGCCGCATCAATCATATCTGCTAATAAGGGTTTATAAGCAGGGATCTTTTGTTGCGCAGAAAAACGAGGGTGTGGCTTTAATCCCACATCATATGTTTTTATGAGATCATAATCCATTTGATAGATATTCAAGGATGACTCTTCTGCTTCCGTTACTGCTTGTCCATTAGGCTTTGTCGCAATCTCATGATTGAAGATAGGTTCATGACTTAAAATAGGTTTTCTATCTTTTGTTATCACAACATCTGTTTCCAAAGTAGTTACACCTAAATCTATAGCCTTAAGCATAGCCGGTATTGTATTTTCGGGCATCAATCCCCTACATCCTCTATGCCCTTGATAATCAAATGCAAGTTGCTTGGTGTTTGTATCCACAGATATTGTTTTACAAGCGAACAAAAGAAATATACATACCGATATGATTCGAGTCATATGATTCATTTACAAATGATTGGCCTTCATTTCGGCTGCAACTGCTTTATCTTCTTCATTACCTTTTTCTAAACTATCGATAATGCTTTTTTGAGTTTCTTCATTTTTATTCTGGCTCATTTTGAAAACATGCTGAATATCGATGATCTCAATCTCAAAAGCTACTATAGCTTTCATCATAGATGTTACATAATCACTGCTTAAGTACTTCATAGATGCGGGAGAATCATGATCATTCTCAAAATGAGTAGTGAGATCATGTAATACTTGCCATAATTCGTTGTCATTCAAAAAATGCAAAATACCTTTTACATGAACAGCTTTATAATTCCAGGTAGAAGCCACATTTTGTGGTGAATAATGCTTGGCGCTTACATAGGTGTGTGGACCGTGAAATATAGCGAGTACTTGATTATTTTTTTCGAAGGCAATAGTATGATCTTGCTTACGCATGATATGGGCACGTAACCATAATTTTCCTTCTTTCTCAGCAAATAATACGGGAATATGCGTTGCTACAGGAGACCCATTTTCATCAACTCCGCATAAAGTTATGAATGGATGGGCTTTCATAAAAGCCAATACTTCAGCATCATTGTTGGCTTTAAAGTAAGGAATATTGTACATGCATTAGGTAGTTACTTCAATTAATTTTGTATTAGGCATATTCGCATTTTGTAAGGCAATATTACGTACTGCTTTTGCTGTAAATTCGCGAAAAGCATTTTTAGCTATGCTATCTGCGGCAATCATGGCGGGTTGTCCTTCATCTCCCCCTTCTCTAATACTTTGTTCCAAAGGTACTTGACCTAAGAATGGGAGATCATATTCCTCGGCCAAATTTTTTCCTCCTTCTTTGCCAAACAAATAGTACTTGTTATCGGGTAATTCTTTCGGGGTGAAATAAGCCATATTTTCTACCAGTCCAATAATAGGAACATTGATCTGTGCTTGTCCGAACATGGCAATCCCTTTTTTAGCATCTGCCAGGGCTACTTTTTGCGGAGTTGTTACAATTACCACACCGGTAACGGGTACTGTTTGCATCAGTGTAAGATGAATGTCGCCGGTGCCGGGTGGCATATCGATCACCAAGTAATCTAATTCTCC